>CAZHVH010000350.1:0-4027 GCA_964535855.1 uncultured bacterium | reverse complement strand
CTCTACTTCATCTTCGGGGAATACTCGGCTCATCAATGTCAGGTGAGGCTTCATGAAGCCGGATTGCTCCCAACAAAGGGCAACTTGCTCCTCTGCATCTCACAGTATCTGTTCGCATCTGCGAGAAACTCAGGGGAAATGCTCTACCTGATCTTCATCGCATCGCTTGTGGTCTTCATCCTGAAGAGGAAGCTGACCATCAACTCCTCGCCGGTTTACCTGCTCCTCTTCCCCGTCATCTCCCACATAACATCCCTATACCTGGGCCATACAGTCCTGATTGTCCCACAGATGACCGGTATAAACACCAGGGAGATCTTCAACGCAAGATATGGCCTGCTTATGCTCCCCGCAGTGGCGATCTTCATAGGAGCTGCGGCCAGAGGAGGCAGATGGAGGGCGATCCTCCTGGGTGCGGCTGTTTTGATCCAGTACGGATACATGCTCACCACAGGGGACATCGTCACACTCAAGGATGCCAGAGACGGATGGAACAACGGTGATGCCAGGGAGATAGAGAGGTGGCTGGATGAGCACTACGACCGAGGATACATCCTTGTTGACATCTTCGAGAACACCCCCAGGTTCGTGGATATGCATATCCCATTAGATAGATTCATCCATCAGGGAACCAGAGGATATTGGGAAAAAGCGATTGGTGAGCTGGTCGAGGGTCAAGAGTCGAGGGTCAAGGGACGAAAATCCCATCTCTCGACTCTTGACTCTCGACCCTTGACCGTAAGATGGATCTGGATGAGGAAGGGGGATAGGGTGTGGAGGAGAATTCACGGGAGCAAGGTGTTGAGACGCCACTATCGGATCGTCTTCAGGGAAGGGGAGATGTATCTGTATCGATATAAGGAGGCAGGAAGCAGGAAGCAGGGGAGACAGGGAGACAAGGAGACAAGGGGACAAGGAGAGGAAAGAGACGTATTGCGTAGGGCGTATTGCGA
This sequence comes from uncultured bacterium, assembly GCA_964535855.1. Taxonomy (GTDB): domain Bacteria; phylum Poribacteria; class WGA-4E; order B28-G17; family B28-G17; genus JAGGXZ01. The sequence goes on along the minus strand of CAZHVH010000350.1, from coordinate 3,074 downwards.
CCGGCATGAGCAAGCTCATAAGCGTGGGAAGACCTGTCTCCTGCCTTCTGTTTCCTGCTTCCTTTGAATCATGAACGCCGAAAGGACGCTTGACACGCGACAGAAGATCATCCTCGCTCTTCTGATCGCAGCATCAGTGATCCTGATATGGATCAATTGGTTCGGCTATCTCCTGACGGTCGTGGGGATATGCATAGCCCTCTATATCCTCACGGCGGCCTTCAAACTGTATCCCCTCATACGATCGGGGAGGGGAGGAGCTTTCAGGTTCACCGGTGAGGAGATATCCGAGCTGAAAGATGACTCTCTGCCCCGATACACCATCATGGTTCCCCTCTACAGGGAGGGCGAAGTCGTGGAGGGACTGATCGAGGCGATCTCAAACATGGATTATCCAAAGGGGAAGCTCGAGGTGCTGCTGCTTCTGGAGGAGGACGATGGCGAGACCATGGAGGCGTTGAAGAGGATGAGGATGCCGGAAAACTTCAAGAAGCTGATCGTTCCAGGAGGGTATCCCAAAACCAAGCCCAGGGCATGTAACTTCGGGCTGAGACACGCCACAGGAGAGTATCTGGTCATATATGACGCTGAGGATAGACCCGAAAGGGATCAGCTCAAGCGGGCCGCCTTGGCCTTCAGGAAATGCGGGGATGAGAAGGTCGCCTGCTTTCAGGCCAAGCTGAACTTCTACAACCCCAGGCAGAACCTGCTGACGAGGCTCTTCAGGCTGGAGTACACATTCTGGTTCGATCTGATGCTGCCGGCACTTTCATCCATAAACGCTCCCGTCCCTCTTGGTGGATCCTCCAACCATTTCAGAAGGGAGGTCCTGGAGAAAATAGGCGGATGGGATGAGTTCAACGTCGCGGAGGATTGCGATATGGGTATGAGGCTGAATAGGAAAGGTTACAGGGTGGGCGTGTTGAACTCCACCACCTGGGAGGAGGCCACAAGCGAGCTTGGAAACTGGATGGGACAGAGATCCAGATGGATGAAGGGATACATCCAGACATACCTGGTGCATATGAGGGAGCCTGTAAGGTGTATGAGGGAGATGGGAGTCTTCAACTTCCTCACCTTCAACATGATAGTCGGTTTCGGGACGATGCTCTCACTCTTGAATCCCGTCTTTTGGCTCATGTTTCTCTGGCATATGGCAAGCGGATCGGCTCTCATCGAGTCGCTGTTCCCCGGGGTGATAGGATACATGGGGAGTTTCAGCCTCATTTTTTTAAACTTCGCCTTCATCTACCTGATGATCATCTCGGCGCTCGTGAGGGAGGATTATGACCTGGTGAAATACGGACTGCTGAGCCCCATAAGCTGGGTCTTGATGAGCGTGGCGGGGTGGAAAGGGCTGGTGGAGCTGATCCATAAACCCCATTATTGGCATAAGACCGAACATGGTTCCCTCAAGCGTCTCCCTCATAATCCCCGCCTATAACTGCGGTGAGATCATAGCCGATACGATCATCAAGGCAAATGGATACCTTGAGAGGTTCGATGTGGCGGAGCTGATAGTTGTGAACGACGGAAGCGATGACGATACCCTGGAGAGGATAACCTCCGTCTCGAAATTCACGCCACACCTTAAGCTGATCAACCACTCACTGAATTTGGGAAAAGGAGCTGCCGTTAGGAGCGGCGTTCTCTCGGCCCAAGGGGATCTGATCCTCTTCATAGACGCCGATCTTTCGACACCTATCTCCCAGCTTGACAGGATCATAGAGGTGCTCCGTCGGGGATACGATGTGGCCGTGGGCTCAAGATCAGGGGGGAGGGTTAAATACCAAACCTTTAAGAGATTCGTGCTCCATCACCTCTTCTCTCTTCTCACAAGATCGCTTTTCGGCTGGAGGATAAGGGACACACAGTGTGGGTGTAAGGGGTTCAGGAGGGATATCGCAAAGAGGCTGTTTTCAAACCTCAATGTCAGCGGCTTCTGTTTCGACGTTCAGATCGTGAAGATGGCTCTAAGGATGGGGTGCAAAATAGCGGAGGTTCCCATAAGATGGCGGGAGAAAGAGGGGTCCTCAATGAAGTTGATGAGGGATGGAACCAAAATGCTGATCGATCTTTTGAGGATAAGGCTGGATGATTGACGGCGGGAGTTATTATTCCTCGCTGAACCGCTTTATCTCCCATGACACCCTCTTCCAGCTTCCGTCAGGACGTAGCAGGGCGTGGGGTGACTTGCTTTCAGGATGGTCGTAGCTCCATATCAAAACCCCCATATACCCCTTCTCCCTCGCCTCCCTCAGAAACCTTCCGACAAGCTCGGCCTGCCTCCCCTCATCCTTCGCCGTCTCCTCCCTCACGTTATACTCGCCTATCAGACAGGGTTTATCCAGCTTGAGCGATTTAACAGGCGGGAGATAGGTGGAGTCGGTGTAGATGTGAAAATCGTAGAAATCCAACCCCAACCCTTTGTATTTACCTTTTGCGACGTTCTTCCATCCGTGCCATCCCGATCCGACCGACACCTTAGCCTTGGGGGCGACCCTGTGTATCGCATCGGCGCACTCCCTCAGAAACCCCCTCATCGTATCCCAGTCCGTCCCCCTCAAACCCCAATTGCCGCTTGGACCCCTCACGTCCGATTCGGGCTCGTTCATCAGATCGAAGGCGAAGAGATAGGGGTGATCGCCATATCGCCTCGCTATCGGGATGAGGACGTTCCGGATGTAGGCCCTTCTGGCTTTCTCATCGACGATCACGTTGAAATGATCCGTGTTCAGAAGGCCCGATAACAGGCACCAGTAGATCCTGATCCCGTATTTTGGACAGATCCTGCCCATCACGTAATCCATATGTTCGAACAGTTCAGGATATACTCCTGTGGGATATTCGTCCTCGTCGAAGATGACCCCTCCCCTCATATCCGCAAGGAGCCACCATCTCACCACCTTCGCTCCCATCCTGTGCATGTCCGCAAAGTACCTATCGACCTTCGCCTCATCAAATCCGCATCCCCATTCGGGCTTATAGGCCACATCCCACCCCATCCTCCCGTCAAGCCACGGCAGATTACAGCCTAGGATGAAGGTATCTCGGACTTCACCTCCAAAGGCCAG
>CAZHVH010000349.1:0-4044 GCA_964535855.1 uncultured bacterium | reverse complement strand
CTTCCAACTCTGAGAAATAAGCACTTCTGACTTCTCAGATCTCTGCTACACTTAAACGATAATATGAGCGAATAAAAAATGCAGTTCAGACTTTGGAGGTAAAGGATGGGAAGAATCAAATTGCACCTGTTGATCATATCATTTATCTGCCTGTCGGTGCTCTCATATGGGAGTGTTCTTCAGCTTGTCCCTGACTCGTCGGCGGGATTCATGAGGGTTAAATCGCTTAGAGGGCTGAGCGATGACCTGAGGGAATTGGTCTCCCAGATGACACCGATGGGGGCGGAGCCGAGCGGAGATCCTCTAGCGGAGCTGCTCAAAGGGTCCTTCGGAGGGAAGTATCAAAGCGTCTCAGATCTGGAGAAGCTCGGATTTGACGTGAAAGGGGATTTCGCTATCGTCTTCCCGACACCCGATCTGAAGGGATTTTTCGTCCTGATAGGAGTGTCGGATAGGGCTAAACTCGAGGCATCACTGACCGCTTTGATCCCCAATCCACAACCTGAGGTCTATTCCGGGGCCAAATACTTCAAGTTCGGCGAGGGATATTACACGATACTGCACAATATCTTCGTTTTCAGCAAAGACCTCAACAGCTTGACGACGGCGATAGATCTGTACCGCCATAGATCAAAGCCCATCTTGGAGAACGCGGAGTATCAATCCCTGTCGCTGAGCCTGGAAGATGATGTCACGGCGTTCATAAGGATGGGCGACGTGATGGATATATACGGCGTGTTCATAGAGCGGCTTCCGCGCCAGATCGAGCAGACGGGCAGATCGAGTTTCGCCAAATCACTACTACAGGCACAGGGCAGAATGGCGGCTGACATGATGGGGCAGATCCAACTTCTGGGGATGAATCTCGAGATAGAGGGCGTGAACATCAGAATAGATGGAGCCGTTAGGTTCAAGCCCGGATCGGAGCTAGCGGGCTTAAGCGAAGGCAAGATCGTTCGGCTCGATGAGTTCTCAAATCTGCCGCCGTATCAGATATGCGGTGTGGGGGATCTGAAGGGGATGTTCCTGCTCACACGTGAGAAGATGAAAGAGCTGGTTCAGGCGGATGAGGAGATGGAAAAGCTCGTGGATGATTTCTGGAATGGCGTGGACGATACGATCTCGTTTGCCCTCAATATCTCCAATCCTCCCCTCTACGAGGGCGTACAGGTTTTCAGAGTTGTGGACCCCGAAGGGGTGAGGAGATATCTCGAATCCTCGCCGAAGTTGCTCAAGAAGCTAAATGGAATATTGCCCGGTCAGCAGATGCCTTTCGAGGTTGAATCGGTCGAGCAGGGCGAAGTCGAGCTATACAAGGGTGTGGAGATAAAATCTCTGAGGGTCAGATACAAGGTTAACCCCGATGTTATGTCCCGAGGCGAGGAGGTTCAACCTCCTCCGGAGATCAGGGTCCTGTATGCTATCAGGGGCGATAAGCTTATAATCGCCGGATCAACCGCCTCAAAAAATCCCGTCCATGATGTCCTGAACGCCATGGAGGGCGGAAGTTCGGCCGCGGATGCGGAGGGATTTTACGAGGTCACCGGAGGGCTTTTGCCGAAGCCGACGACTGTGGTGCTTATCTCGCCGCTAGGGGTGATCAAATCCATCCTGAAATCCACCTCCGCCTCTCAGCCGAACGCCGCCGCCATGTATATGCTGATTCAGAACATTCCCGAAAGATACAGCATGATCGTGTCCAAATCGGGGACGGACGAAAAAGGTATATCACGCGGCAGGATGAACCTGTCGCTGGAGGATATAAAGCAGATCACATCTATATCGGGCGGCGAGGTGCGTTAAAGCTCGATTTTTACCTTCCCGCCCGATCTCGTCGCCTGATAGATCGCCTCCAGAACCTTCTGATCCCTCAGGCCGTCGAGGGCGCTCGGCGAAACGGGGTTTCCCTTAAGTATGGCCTCGGCAAAGGCCTCAAGCTGCCGTTCATACGGGTCCGCGTCAGGGGTGGCGGGGGTTCTGTATTCATTCCTTCTCGCGTCGAAGACCTTCACGTCAGCACCCCGGCGGTAATATGGGAAGAAGATCTGCGCTGTGACGCTGCCATATTCCCCGTGGACAAAAATCCCCTCAAACCAGTCCATCCTCACGGTACAGATGAGCTGCAGTGTTCCATACGATCCGTCCTCGAACTCCAGCAGACTCACCGATGCCAGATCGTTCCCCTTTCTCGTCTCGCCGCTCGAGACCGAGACGATCTCCCCGCCGAAGAACCTGAGCGTATCGACGGCGTGGACGCCATGTCCGAGCAATATGTCCTTAAGCCTGTCCCCCGTACCTCTTTCGGGCCTTTTCTGTGAGGGACTGCCGGCACGCATCGAAACAAGGCTCCTGACGTATTGGCCGTGGAAAACCGTGTCGCAATACCAGCCGTTTATGGAGAGCCTCTCGCCCATCTCCTCGGCGACGAACTTCCGGGCGAACTGAAGGCCGGGGTCATATCGCTTCATACAGGCCAGTTGAAGCTGTTTTCCCGTCTCCTCCGAAGCTTCGACTATCCTCTCGCACTCCTCAACGCTCATGGCGAGAGGTTTTTCGCATAGGACGTGCTTCCCTGCCCGCATACATTCTATCGATATCTCGGCGTGAAAGGCGTGATGGGTCGCCACCAGAACGGCGTCTATGTCTGACCTTTCAAGCATCTCCCTGAAATCGCCGTAAACCTCAGGCACGTAGTAACGTCTGGCGGCCATCTCAGCCAGATCCCTGGCCACGTCGCTCACGGCGACGAGCTCGACGTTATCGGCTTTCTTAAGGGCCGGCAGATGCGCTATCTGGGAGATCCCGCCGCACCCTATCAGTCCCATCCTTAAGCTCGACGAGTTCATCACCTTCCCCTCCATTCCTCCAGTTTTATCGCCCTTCGAGATCGGGCGGATTCATATCCGGCGAAGATCGTTCTCATTACCTGATTCAGGTAATCCTCGCCTTCAGTTTCAAACTCCTCGCCTGAGATCATCCGATCGACGAAATGTTGTAACGCCGCCCGACATGAGTCACCTCTGTATCCCACATCGGGTATCTCATAATTGTGTTGGGAGGCGGGTTTGAACAGAGGCTTTACGGTTATCCTCCCGTCCCGATCCAGCCTTATAAACCCTTTCTTCCCCTCGATCCTTGCGTAATCGCAGATCGGCTCCTCTAGGTCCCCTTCGGAGCATCTCGTCCAGTAGATCATACCCCAGACGTTGCCTTCGAGGTTGAGGTGGACGTAGACGTTGTCCTCGCCCTTCGTCACGCCGCTGACGCGGCGCATGTCGCAGAATACCTCATCGATCCTCCCTCCGAGGAACCTCACGACGTCTATCGGATGTATCACCGATTCCATGAGCAGAAACCGCTCCATATCGACGAAATAGGGCTGATCGGGGAAGGGGGTCTCGTAGAGGGCATCCGGATCGTGTCTGACTATGGTGATCGTGACCACATCCCCTATGGCATCCGACTCTATCAGCCTCTTGATCTCCCTATACCAGGGCTGCCATCTCCAGTTCTCATTGATCATGAGCCTGACGCCGTGTTTTCTGCACACGCGAACGATCTCAGCTGATTCCCTCCAGGTCGGCGCCATCGGCTTCTGACACAGCACATGACATCCCCCGGAGGCGGCGATGCTCGCTATGGGGAGATGGGAGTCGGGCCTTGTGGCGATATCCACGAAATCGGGTTTCTCCCTCTCTATGGCGCTTGCCGGATCGACATACGGCCTCACATCGTATCGAGCGGCGACCTTTCCGGCTTTTTCCTCATCCCTATCCACCACTGCGACGATCTCCGCCCCTCTCACGCGGCTCCACCCTTCGAGATGGATGTTGCCGAAGAAGCCAAGCCCTACCGTTATCCCTCTCAGCATCCTCTAACCTCCTCATCGCAGGGATGGCGGCGGGATAAGGTTACCAGATCTCTCATATCATTTCAAGCGGTGCAGATGCCTGTTAGCATCCGAGCGAAATTCTCCATTCGGTTCCTCCTATCGTCAAGTGAAGTTCCCCGTAGCAAGCGGTGGAGCATCCTGCGGGACTTTCG
>CAZHVH010000348.1:0-4078 GCA_964535855.1 uncultured bacterium | reverse complement strand
AAACACTAGAATCAAAAATTAAATGAAGCCTCCCGCGGGCAAGGTAACAGTGTTTTGCGCCTTAGGGCTGACCCCCGATCACGCGGCATCATGATCAAGCTTTCTTACTCTGAACCGAAAGCGCGAACTGTCCCGTCCATGGCCGCCATGTAAAGCCGGCGACCGGCTGCCACAAGACCATCCCACCTCGGCGGCGAGTCGAGCCTCAGCTCGTAAAGTTTCGAGCCGTCCTTCGCAGCAATTGACCAAAGCAGCGCTCCTTTCCTACCCTGCCATGCCAGTTCTTGCTCTTTAAGCAGTTTAACGGTGGCCGGATCGTTAAGCGAGCGAACGGCCTTCGTCTCGTCGACGAGATCCGGTGGGCCGGCGATGAAAATCCTCTTCTCCGCTCCCACTCCGGTGAGGACCATCCCGCGGACGAAGAAGGGAATTTTCCTCGTCCACCCGTGCTGAACCATATAGCCCCCAGCGGCATTTGTAGTACCTTCAAAGGCTAGCGCCCTGCCGAATTTCCCTGGAACTAATTTGGCGTTTTCAACGGTGCCGTTATTGCCGTTCGGCGAAAGATCCTGTGCTTTACCGCTGTCGAGGGTCATACAGAGGACAAGACCTCCGTCGCCCTTGCGCGCTGAAACTGGTTGAGACATCAGCGTTCGAATTTCGTCCTGCGACAGCGCTCGATGATAGATGCAAACCTCGTCCACAGCTCCCTTCAAACCAAAAGGCGACTGGTAATTCCCGACGCTGCTCTCATCGTCCAGTCCGATCTGCGTTGACTGTATCGGTGTCTTTGCAATGAGCGCCGCTTTCCCGCTAGCAACCAGATCACCGTTCAGATACAGAACCGCTGAGCCATCCGCTCTGAGGACACCGGTTATGTGTGTCCATTCACGCCCGATTTTTCGTTCACCCTTTATCGTGTAAAGCTTCTGAGCCGACCTGATAGCGAAGCAGGGGTAACCACGATCGAGGTAGAGAGCGTATCCGTTGACCGGGCCGCCGCGAGCGATAACGACACCTGAAGCGCCTCTGCTTTGAGCTTTGACCCAGGCCGCAACGGTCAACGGCTTGCCCGTCGGGTCGAGACTTTTGGAGTTCGGGATGTTGAGGCAGGATTTCCTGTTGAGCGTCTGGCCGCCGGAGATGATCGGTTGCTGTTTCGGAGCGGCGAAGAGCTGGTACTCCATCGGTGTTGTCCAGCGATAGAACCGCGGCTCGCGGCCGTAACCGTACACAGCGGCGGAGTCGTAGCATAATATCCTGCCCGCAGGTACGAACTTGCCCGCAAGGTAATAGCCCGACCAGCCGCTGCAGAACTTCTTTCCGTAGAGCCAGTAAGATCGATGGAACCATGAACCGTCGAGAAAACCCGTTGGCGAGAACAGATGCCAACTGATTCCAAGCTGATCTTTGGCGACGATGATCGGTTTGTCGGAAACCGGCGCAAATTCGTATCGCCCGCCGTTGGGATCGAAGCGCTGCGATCTCATGTAAATCCATTTGCCATCGCTCGATAGCACATCGGGGAGGGCGACCGGCATGTTCAGCCATTTCACGTAGTCCTGAAGCGCTCCTTTGCCTTCGGGCGAGCGTCTGTCGAGGATTTTCTCCTGAATCAGCTCGCCCGTGGCGGGATCAAGTTTAATCCATCGCATCCCCGTGTCGAGGAACATCGACCTGCCGGCGACGGCATAGAGGACACCGTTGAGAACTAGAAGGCTTCCATGCACGGGCCAGACGGATTCAAGCTGGCCGTTCACGAGGATCTGTGTATCGTTCGGAGCTGCTCGAAACCGCCATGCCTCGACTCCATCAGCGGCGCGCAGGCAGTAGATGTAGCCATCATCACAGCCGAAATAGAGGGCATTGCCGCTGACGGTAGGCGGCGAATCCACGCGACCGCCGCACAGGAACCGCCAAAGAATCCTTCCCGTCTCGCTATCGAGAGCGACGACGCTGTGGTTATCGATTTCGGATACGAAGATCCTCCCGTCGACGACGGTCGGTGCCGATAACGGACCGTGAAGCTTCGTGCGCCAGATTTCCTTGACAGCAGCCGGGATTGACACGGATATAGCGCCGCTTCGGCCGATATCATGACGATATGTCGGCCAATCGGCATCATTTGTTGTCGGTCGCGGATCGATCGTACCGTAAGCGGGTCCGCGTTGGAGCCTATCCTGAGACTGCTCGGCGTAGACCATATCGTCGGTCGATCGGACGGCCGAAAGGGCGACGAATCCCGACAGCTTCGATTCGGCATAACAGATGCACGGATGAGGCGGACAGTAAACCAAACCGTTACACGGCATGATCCCGTAAAGACACGCGCCGCGAACCCAGTTGTTGACCGTCCAATGTTTTCCCTTGATGTCTATGAACTCAATGCCCGTTCGCGACGTCATGATGTACTTCACAGTTGCCTTGCCGCGATAGCAGCGGTGATGGAACCAGTAGGTTTTGACGTCGGGGTCGAACCTGCTGATGACGCGTCCTGTATGGATGTCGCGTCCGATGGTCGTGCCGGGGAGCCTGCCGTTGGATACGCCTTCGCACCAGACGACATCACCGATCACAAAGAGGTCCTCAGGCGAACTGTAGCCGGATGGCGGATGCTCGCCCTGCCAGAGAATCCTGCCGTCAGCCGCGCTGAGAGCGGTTAAGGTATCGCTCTTCATGCAGCCACCGGTCGATTTCACAAGGCCCGACGCCTCGCCTCCAGCGAAGAGAACGACGTCTTTGTAAACGACGAGGGTCGGGGCGAAGAAGGACATAACACGTTTGACACGGGGTATGGGTTTGGATTTCCAAAGCGGTTTGCCCGTGCCTCGGTCAAGGGCGACGATCCGCTCGCCGTCATGGAAATAAACACGTTTTGCGTCAACGGCAAGCGTTTCCGGCATCACGCTCGACTCATAGCTCCATATCGTCTCGCCCGATTGCGGGTCGATGGCGATGATCCTCGATTTATCGTCCTCACTCCACCACGGCTGCCGAGTCGCTTGCGGTTCGGTGTACTTCTCCGCATTAAACCTGATGGGAACGAGCGCGAAGAGCATCGGCGGCGAATAAAGGATCTCCTCCGCGCCTTTCGTTTGCGGATAGACCGTGATCTCTTTACCCGTGTCAGCGTCGAGGCAGGAGACGGGAGCGTCGATCCCGAGCGTCACGAAGACCTTATCGTCTGTTGCAACAAGTCTGCGCGTGAGCTGGGTCGGTCCGCTCTTCAGCGGATACATGCGCGTCTGCCATTTAGGTATCTTTCGCTTCCACAGAAGTTTGCCGTTAAAGGCATCGCGGGCGATAAGCGACCAATGCGCTGGCAGTAGAATCGATTTCCTCGACCCCTCGTCCGCGATGTAGAAAATTCGGCCACCGGCTGAGACAAGCGCTGTCACCGCCGAGATGTGGTCGTGATGGCGACTCCATTTCGGGCCGGCCAGCCACTGGAGATGGTGAGGTGGACCGACAACGGTATCTTTAGCCACGGCGTTGTTCGTTGCATCGTGGAGATAGTGTGTCCATTCGTCGATGTCCTTCGGCCACGGCTTTCTCTCAGTTCGCCATCTGCCATCTCCGGTTGCGATGCATACAACGCCGAGCGGGCGGAGAACTCGCATGATCTCTGAATCCGAAATAAGGCCCGGCTTCTCAATCACCACAAGGTTCACCATGTTGTCGATAAAGGGAAGACGCGAGCCCTTCAGAACTCGGAGGGTTACACGGCCCAGAAGCCCTTTGGCGTAAAGTATCTCCTGGCCACGCTCTATCGCCTGGGCGTCCACATCCAGTCCCTGCACGACATATCTATCGTTACGGCAGAGCGCCGCCGTCAGCCGGCCTTCGCCACAGCCTATATCGACGATCACTCCGCCCGTTACCCCCGACTCTTTAAGGATCTCCGCGGCGATTTGATCTGCAGCACTTCCGGCTGCATCCACCTTCGTCGCTCCCAGACATGCGAGTCCGAAAAGAAATGTTATGACTGCGAAGATACGAAGGCGATTGGACATATCTCCCCTCCTTATCTCGACCTAAAGATTTGCGGAAAGCCACTGAACTACCTCGCCTGACTATC
>CAZHVH010000347.1:0-4086 GCA_964535855.1 uncultured bacterium | reverse complement strand
TTGCCGCTCAGATCTCAACCTTCAACCTAGGCACGCATCTTTCGCTTGCGAGCAGGGCCTCGCTCTTGATAAACACACATCCTTTCTTCGTAGCCCTGATGGCCCATTTCTTCATACCCTCTGACAGGCTCACGTTCAGAAAAGTGGTGGGCCTGTTGATAGCCTTCTCGGGCGTTGCCCTGATCTTCCGCGAGAGCATCATTTCAGGCGAGCGGTCCCATCTTATGGGCGATCTGATACTCGTGCTCAGCGCCCTCATCTTGGGAGCACAAACGGTCTACACCAAGAGGGTGGTACAGGACATGGCCCCGATAAAGCTTCTATCCTGGCAGATGAGCTTCGCCTTGATCCCGTTTTATCTGATGAGTTTCCTCTTTGAAGATCCGGCCGGATGGAGGATCAGCGGAAGCGTGGTGGGGATGTTGATGTATCAGGGGATACTCGTGGGATTCTTCTGTTTCATCACCTGGACGACGCTTCTGAGGAGATACAGCGCGAGCAAAATAGCCGCCTTCCTGTTCGCCACCCCCGTCTTCGGGGTCATACTGAGCTGGTCTATCTTGGGGGATAAACTGACGATATGGCTCGGAGCAGGAACCATGCTTGTGGCAGCGGGGATCTACATCGTCAACAGCGCTGAAAGTTAACCGCTTTTCCTCCTTTCCCAAAACCACCTCCAACTATCTGCCTCCATGAGGGCATGCTTAAGCCTCAAGCATGACTCGCATCGCCAACAATGCTCCTCCTTCCCCTCATAACAGCTCCATATCATTTCCAGCGGTGCGTCGATCCTCCTACCCATACGGACGATTTCTACCTTGGTCAGATCCTGTGTTGGGCTTATGACTTTTACGCCCACGAGAGTGGAGAACCTCAGGCTTCGATTGATCGCCTCGACGAATTGGGGCGTGTTATCAGGGAAGGTCTGCATCTCCTCGGCGTTGAACCCGACGACGATCAGGTTGCATTCCAGACTTTCCGCGAAGGAAGCTGCGACGTTGATAAACACGCCGTTCCTGTTCGGCACCCAGACCGCCCTTGCGGAACGCTCCGTAACATCTCGATCGTCGAGCTGTGAGGGGAGGAGCTGCGGTAGCTCCTCCCTCCTCCGCACGAGAGCGGTACGTGTGATCTCGGCAAGCCACTCGAGTTTCACAACCTTATGTTCCACGCCGTGCTTCCTGCAGATGCGTCTGGCAGCCTCTATCTCCCTCTGGACTGATCTCTGCCCGTAGTCGAAGGTCAGAGCAAGGACCAGTTCCGTCTCCAGATAGGCCCATCTGAAGCTGACGGTCGAGTCCAATCCACCTGAAAGGAGAACGATCGACCTCATAGCCTGCCTTTCTCCTCCCATTCAGCGATCATCTCCCTAACGAGCTGGGGACTGAATCCCTCTTTGCGCAGAACCTCACCGCAGTCCACGCTTTTTCTGTTTTGGGGTCCTTTTCCCGTCTGGAGGATGGAGTCAGTCAGCCATGAGGTCCGGACTCCATTTATCGCCGATGTGTAGTTGATCTTATACTGTCCCTTGATCAACCCTATGAGGTTATCGATGTTGCTGTGAGGATATCCCTCCGGTTTTTCCGGAGTTATCTCCCTCGGATTGCCGGATTTAGGAATAAGGGTAAGTTTGCCGCCTTTGATCTCAAGCCTGCCTTCATCGCCTTCTAGTATGACCCATTCCTGGAATCCGACCTTGGTGTTGCCGAGGATAGTTATCGTGCCGACAGCGCCGTTTTCCATCTCGACGTCTACGACGGCGTCTATCTCGATCGGTCGCTCGATCTTTTTGCCGTCCTGTTCGAAGATATTGCTCGTGTAGCCGGTGACGGTTTTGGGGAGCAATCCGGTTATCCAGAGGAAGATATCCTGCAGGTGACTTCCCGAATCGTTCGGCTGACCGCCGCCTGAAAACCTGGGATCCCCTCGCCATCCGCCGCCGCCCCACCTCTGGGCCAGGTACACCTCGAATTTCCTAAGCTCACCTATCATGCCGTCCCGGTAGATCCTCCGGGCGGTCACGTAGAAGGGACTGTAGTGGCGTTGATAGTGGATGACCAGATGTCTGTCGTGCCCATCGGCTATCTTGGCCATCAGGATGGCATCGCCCACCATGTTCGCCATGGGCTTTTCGACGATCACATGTATGTCGTTGCGCAGGGCATACTTAGCGTGGATATCATGCAGGGAATGTGGCGAGAAGACCCCGACGATGTCCAGGTCCTCCTTGTTTATCATCTCGATGAACTCGTATTCACCGACATATCTCTTTATGCTTCCGGGCTTGAATCCCTCGACCTGCTCGGCCAGGAAGGATTCGAGCCTATCAAGAACGGCCTCAGAAACGTCGGCGGCCGCGACGACCTCGACGTCCGGCCTACGAGTGAACTCCCTCGTTCTTCCCCTTCCAGCGCCTCCAGGGCCTATAACCCCGACGCGGAGTTTGTCCAAGCTGCTCATTCTCCTTCCCTTTCAACCCTTATCCGGGATTTTAAACGTCCCTTATTTTAACACCATCACGCCATTGATACAAGGGGAGATGAGAGGTTCAGATTGAACTTTGAAAGGCCTCTCTGACCGCTGAAAGTATCTCCTCAAGCGAGAAGGGTTTTTCGATGTGAGGGACCCCGACGGCGTTGAGAAATTCCTCCGTCTCACGGCTGAGGGTATCACCGGTGATGAATATGATCCTGCGAGACATGGCGGGATTCACGCCGGAGAGATATTCGTAGAAGTTCCGCCCGTCCATCCCCGGCATTTTGATGTCACTTATGATAATATCGTATCCGCGGGTTCTGAGCTTCTCCAGCGCCACCTGCCCGTTGCTCGCCGTATCCACCTTATGTCCGTCCGCTGAGAGCAGATCCACCAACATATCCTGAATGGAAAGCTCATCGTCCACGACGAGTATCTTGAGGGATGGTAAGGGGCCTGTATCAGCACTTTCTTCCTCCGTCTCAAACTCCATGGCAGGCTTCACTACGGGTAGCTCTACGGTCAAAACAGCGCCGCCTCCAGGTAGGTTAGAGGCGTGAATGTTGCCGTTATGCTCCTTGATGATGCCATAGCAAATGCTCAGACCCAGCCCCGTTCCCTCGCCCACATCCTTGGTCGTGAAGAACGGGTCGAATATCTTATTGATTATCTCCTCTGGTATCCCTTGACCGTTGTCCGTGAAGCTTATTCTGATGAGAGGCGGATTACCCATGACCGATTCAGTTTTTATCGATATCCTCCCTATTTCCCTCCCTGCCTCCATGATCGCCTGCTGAGCGTTTGTGATTATGTTTATGAATACCTGTTGGAGTTGGTGGGGATCGGCCATCGTCATGGGCAAATTCGGGGCCAAATCGAGAGAAAGATGGATATTGTTAACCCTGAGCTCGTACTCCTTCAACTCTATCGTCCTCTCGATCACGGCGTTGACGGAGATATAGGATCTCTGAGGCGGGTGTTTACGGGCAAACTGGAGCAGATTCTGCACGATCCTGGCCGCTCTCTGCGCCTCCTCATATATCACCTCCAGCCCCTTTCTCACCAGAGGGTCCAGATCCTCCCTTTTCCCGAGCAATATCTGAGCGTATCCCACGATCCCCGTCAGAGGATTGTTTATCTCATGTGCCACGCCAGCCACAAGCTGGCCGATCGCCGAGAGCTTTTCAGTCTGTATCAATCTCTCCTGCATCTCCCTGAGCTCTTCCAGGGATCTTCTCAACTCCTCCTCGAGCCTCTCTTTCTCCTTTCGTATCTTAAACTGTTCTATGACCTTGTTTATGTTCACCGGTAGAGCTCGGAGATAGTCGCCTGCTTTGACTATGTAGTCGAATGCCCCTGCCCTCAAGGCTTTCATCGCTGTCTCAGATTCGTTCTCCCCCGTCACGAATATGACAGGCAGCTCGGCTTGTGAGAGGATCAGGTTCAGGGCATCTAGCCCCGATATATCGGGAAGGTTATAATCCAGAAGTACGATATCGTACGATGAGAACCTCTTTCCCTCACAATCCCTCCACGAAAAAGCTACATCCACATCGAACCCTTCCGACTCCTCCGCGAGGAAGTCCGCTATAAGCAAGGCTTGATCCTCAT
>CAZHVH010000346.1:0-4086 GCA_964535855.1 uncultured bacterium | reverse complement strand
GAGAAATGGGATCTCAGATCCTCAAGCGGCAAGATGATATCGCCTGGGGTGTATATCTACAGGGTCGAGATGTATTTGGAGAAAGGGGAGACTAAATCGATAGCCGGTAAGCTGGCGATCTCACCCTGATAAAGGATGAGGGCTTATGAAGATAGGTAGGATGAACAACCCTATGAGAAACCTGATAAGCGAGGTGAACTGGACGGGGAAGCATAATTTCGATTTCCTCGATCTCACCCTCGAGCCTCCTAATGCCCATCCGGACAAAGTTGATCTCGACGCCCTCAGGGATCTGATAGCGAAATATAAGCTGGAGGTGATAGGACATACGGCCTATTATCTGCCATACACCTCCCCGTATCCCAGCCTAGTCAGGACATCCATCGACGAACTCGTCAAATGTATGGAGCTTCTGGATAGGCTCGATGTCAGAAGGATGGCCGTCCATCCCGATGAGGCTTCGGCGGGCATTTGGGGTAGAGCGCGGGCGATAGAGAGAAATATAAGGATGATGAAGATCATTGCCCGTGAGGCCAAAAGATATGAGATCAAGATCATGATCGAGAATACCCCGAGGCTCTTCAATGAGGTGGATGAGCTGAAACGTCTCTTCAATGAGATTGAGGATGTCGGATTTCTCCTGGATGTGGGCCACGCGAATCTCAACACGAGGGAGAACAAAACGAGGTTGTTCCTCCAGCACTTCAGGGATAGACTGGAGCACGTCCACCTCTCCGATAACATGGGCGGCAGCTCCGACCTGCATCTACCCATCGGCGCAGGAGGAATACCCTGGGAAAGCGTCATCAAGTGGTTCAAAGAGGCGGAATACGACGGAACCTTTACGCTGGAGGTCTTCTCAAGGGATTACGAATACATATTGATCAGCAGGGAAAAGCTGCAACGGATGTGGTGAGATTAAACTTATAGAGCATCATTCCCGTCTATAGGTTGCCGAGAGGTTCAATGTATAATGAGGAAAGGTAGAGGTGAATGAGATGAAGGGAAAGCTTTTAATCGTTGTAGCCTTGGCCTCAGCTTTATCCCTTTTCACCGTTCTGGTTGTCGCCCAAGTCCAGCAAGCTCAACCCCCACGTCCGGGCAAGGAGGTTCTGCGTAAATCCCCGACGCCTCCACCACCTGAGGAGAGGGTCAAGCAGATGCTGGATAGGATCATGTCGAGGATGAAGCTGAATGAGGAGCAGAAGAAAGCCGTCGAGAAGGTCGTGATGGCGAAGATCGAGGCACGGCGTAAATCACAGGAGAGCTTGAAGGAGCTGAGAAAGCTTGCCAGAAACAGAAACGCCTCTGAAGACGAGATCAAAGCCGCACTGGACAAATTCCGGAAGGACCTTATGCAGAGCAAGGCTAAGATTCAGAAATTGGAGGAGGCTGCTCTAAAGATCGTGCCGATCAGGGCTCAATTGATGTTCACGCTTACCGGCATATTCGATAACGGCCAGCCGTTTCCGCCGCAACCACGGGGGGAGCTACGCCGTACGAGACCTCAAGGAAGACAGAGACCTGGTAGGATGAGATGATCATCCCGATATAAGGGCTCCGCTGTTATTCGGGCCGGCCAGGAAACAGATACCGTTTCCCGAGAGGGAGTTGAGAAATCTTTTCGTCTTTTCGAAGAGGGATTCTGGGTCACGTGATACAGCGTATAGGGTCGGCCCCCAGCTGCTTAGCCCTACGCCCAAGGCTCCCTCTCTTTTAAGGAATCTCATCGTCTCGCGAACCACCTCTTCCTGAGCTTCCACCTCTATCCGTTTCCATCCCACCTCTTGGATCCTATCTATCGAATCGCCGAACCTATCCAGATCTCGCTCTATCAGGGCTGGGAGCATCTCCATCAGGATTATATGTGATAATTTCTCAACTTCACATAGCGGCACGGGACAGAGAGAGGTGAACAGTTTGACCTCCTCATCGCCTGAGACATGTCTGCCAGGAGGAATAACGATGAGGAGCTTCCACTCATCGGGGAAATCTCTTCTCAGTATGACCGGCGGAGGGGATGTCCCCTTCGAGGCGGAGGATGGGAGGTAGGATGATTTCTGATCCGGGAATCGATGGCCGCCGTCGAGGATGAAACCTCCCTCATAGAAGGCCGCAACCCCTATCCCTGAGGTTCCGCCCCTGCCGACCAACACCGGTGTCTCCTTCCTTGATAGGTTAACCCCGTATAGCCGGGCGATCCCATGGGCGAGGGCCAGCGATATCTGCGTGCCTGATCCCAGCCCCCAGTGTGGCGGGATGGTCTCCTCGACGATCACCTCCACACCGCCGAGATCGAATCTCTCCATCATCATGTTGGCGATATGGGCGATTCTATCGGCGAAAGGCGGAGCCTTGTCGCCCTCTATGGAAAGGCCATGGACAAGCTTTCGGAGCCTGATCCTGAAGCCGGGCCTCTCAAGGGCCACTCCCACGCTTCCGTCGATCCGTCCTAGAGATCCGTTGAGATCCATCAGGGCGAAGTGTAATCTGGATGGCGTCCGAACGATCACCTCGCTCATGCTTGATCACTCCCCCGGAATTAGGACTTTCCCCATGCCATCCCATATGGAGGTTGCGGAGAAGATCACCTTGGAGGCATACCCGTTGACGACTATCACCCCACCTAGATCGCTCGCCGGATAGGAGTAGATATAATTGCCGCCGAACTCGACGATCTTGGATTCGTCCACCCTCCATCCGATTATCCCCCCGTATTGGGGGTTCCCCTCCATGATCTTAGCCGCCTCGGCGATGGAGATGAGCGGGCCGGAGGATAGGAGCATCTTATACGACTTCTTGAGCTCCATCGATTGGTAATCCAGCCTGATAATCGCCGCCTTCACCGGCTCATCACCTTGAGGGATTGAGGTGACGATCCCCACCCATTCGGCCGCGGCGGGGTCGAACGGCCCGATCGAGAAGGGATGCATGAAGACGATGGCGACATATGACCTTTCAGCGGCGACATAATCGATTTCAGGATACTTCTCCATCGAGAGCCATGCCCTCTCCGCCCCCTCGACGTTCTCTATGGTGAAGTCGGTCTGGCTATAGTAGAATACATCGAATTGCTTGGGTTCCTCCTTCGTTTCATCCCCCCAACCGCAGCCCCATATCGGCAAAAGAGCTAGTGTGAGGAGCCATACAGTGGATTTCAACCTTCACACCTCCAACTAAAGAGAGTCAGTCAAAGAGATCGCAGTCATTTGTTGTTATTTCAAATGACAGCGTAGCGAATGACTCAATGACTATAAATGACCCCTATTTTATATGAAGGCGAAAACCCTTGCCGGAGCGCCGGAGCTTTTTGCGAGCTTCATAGGTGCGACCACGACAAAGAACTCCCTCGGAAGCAGATCCAAATTCGTCAGGTTCTCCACATTTGGTATATCGTGCTTGAGAAAGGTGTGATGAGCGGGGAAATCCAGATCCTTGCCCTCAACGCAATCTATGTTGGGGGAGTCGCTGCCTATGAGCTTTATCCCCTTCGAGCAGAGAAAGGCGGCCGCATCTCCGTCCAGACCTATCCACTGCCTGTTGAATACGGGCTGATAGGCGTAGCTCTGCATGCCGGTTCTTATGAACAGTATAACTCCCTCAGGTATATCGCCGTTCCGGTTGATCCATTTCTGGATCATCCCCCGCGTTATGGCATCTCCGGGCTTCAGTCTGTCTGAAAAGTCCATCAATATGGCCCTGCCGTAAAGCCTTCTAGGGTCTATCTGATCGACCGTCTTACCATCGGCGTACATGAGGGCGGGGGCATCTATATGCGTGGAGCAGTGCCCCGAAAGGTCAACTCTCCCCTCGAAGTATCCGTCCCTTTCGATCGTAGCTGTGGCGTAGATCCTCGGCGGGTCTATCGGCAGCTCCCTCGGCGGATCCTCGTCCACCGGATATGAAAGATCTATAACCCTTTCAAACCTGATCTCCATTACCTCCCTCCAAAGCGATTCTCGGGAATTCTCTCTAGCGCCGATCGATTAGGTAGCAAGAAAAATGCCAAATGTTGATCCTCATAGAATAAGGGAATCCCGTCGAAAAGTGCCCCATATCGTGCATCAAGTGCCCCATATCGTGCAC
>CAZHVH010000345.1:0-4092 GCA_964535855.1 uncultured bacterium | reverse complement strand
TGAGCCAGTTTCGACCTGTGGGCCACTTAACCAGATGTCGCGCCTGATCGGCAACAGATTTCATGATCGTGACGATCACCTCGTCGGTGAACGCCGGCGAGCCGAGACAGCGATAGAAGGCATCGGGCCACGTCCTTTCAAGCCTTATCCCGGTCGTCAGGGTCTGCCAGGCGTAACAGCCTCCCGGAGCCTGATTGCCCGATGAGATGAGCGGCGGAGGGTTGTTCCTGATCCAATCCATCCACTGTTCGGCCAATGCTTCGGCATACCGTTCATATCCCGTCTCCCAGTAGGCCTGAGCAAGCTTCTGGAAGTGGAAATGCCGGTTAAGGGCCTCGTTCCACAGATGCGTCCTAGCCTCACCCCTGGTGGGATTGGCAGACCAATCGATCCGATCCCTGAACTGAACCGTCCACGGCCTGTTTCCGTAGGTCCATGTAAACCTCTTGTGCACGTAATCCTCGGCGTCACGAGGAGGTTTGGGTAGGTCCGAATCGAGGATCAGAACGATCCGAGCGTTGGTCGCCTTTTCGGAATGGATCCAAAGCTCCAGATAGTCGAATTCGCTCCAGTCATGCGGTATCTTCCAGCATTTGATACGTGGATTGATGGGGTGATCGGCCCATCTGCCCGAAAATCTTCCCCCTTTCGAAAGCCTATCGGTGCGTTCAATTCCTTCGAATGAAGGGGATTCGGACTCGAAGTCGCAGATCGTAACCGCCCCCTTCTTTCCCACAAGCTTGATTTCGTCGAGGTAGAGAGCCGTCTCGGGGTCCGCCTTCAAGCCCCATCCTGTGGCGCTGAACATGATGTATCGGATCCATTCCCATCCGATCGGATTTCTGGTAGGGGAGAAATTCTCCTTTTTGAGTTTAAAGCGCTTCCATCCCTGCCAGTCGATCGTGAGGAACAGATGGTAGTAGTCCCATCCCTCGGGGTTTCTGTCCGCTTCGGGCGGCGGCACTTCTACGCCGAGGAAGGGATGATCGCGCCAGTCGAAGAACCACCTCGGCCATCTGCGCCTTCGGATATGCTCGGCGAGGGCTTTCTTGGCCGAGACATAATCACCCTTCAGGACGGCCTCCTTGACCGCTCTGAGCTGAGGCATATCCAGGTCGAGCGATTTGAAGAACTCCTCATCACTCATGCTCGGTCCCTCCCTTTTCCGTTTAGGCATCCGGATCACCTTGAATCCATCCAAATGGAGGACGGCTTCGGGGTTCGGGCTGTTCCCCCAGCCGGATGCGGTGAAGGTGACGCTGTCTATCTTATGCCAGCCGATCGGCTCGCGCGCAATCCCCATCTCCCTGAAGGGAACGAGGAAATGCTTCCAGCCGGTCCAATCGAGCTTTATCCTGAGGAAGTAGTAATCGCTCCCCTCCGTCCCCTCGTTTTCGGAGGAGATTATGAACATGAAGGCGGAGTCAGTTGCCTTTTGGGAGTGCATCCAGAAGGAGAAGGCTGAGAATTCGGACCAATCCTGTGGTTTCTCAAATGGCAGGGTGATGGCACTGCTTCTACCGTGCTCCCACCGGAGCGAGCACCTGTTGATCTTCACCACGTCCGGATCGAGAACCCCGCCCTTCCACAGCTCCGCCTCATAGGGCTTTCCCTGCGATGCGAAGCTCATGGAAAGCGCTATCAGAAAGACGATCACATATGGCATCATGAACCTCCCTTTTTCAGTGCGCTCATATTATCGCGAGAGTAGGCGAGGCATTCAAGAAAAATGCCTCGCCCCTACTATTGTCGTTTGTAGTTGTTTAAAACAGCCCGCCTATCGTTCTCTCCCATTCAGCGCCCCGCACGCCAAGGGCTGTCCTCAGAATCATGAAGAATCCTATCATCAAAAACTCACCCAAGATCAGGCCGAGAAAGAAAGGGCGGGAGCGTCTATAGGCCCTGAGTCCTCCGTAGCGGGTTATGACCGAGTTCATGATCGATCCGATCATCATCGAGAACCACATGAAGTGCATCGCCCATATGGTGCTAGCGGCATATCCGAGCGGATGAAGCCTCCACCAAGTGAACCTCCACCGCATGGCCGAGAGAAACCATGTGAAGAGGATGGATGAGAAAACCGCTATAAGCTTAGGGCTTGATGCACCGGCGGGATTTTCGACCACAGAGTGGAGCTCCTCCATCGGCCTATGCCCGACATGGACGAAGCGATAGGCGTCTAGCATTATCCCGCCTCCCTGGGTATATACCAGATAAAGCGTCCACCAGAAGGACACCGCTATGGCGAGGCCCACTGAGAGAAGCAGCAGCCCGAAAAGCCCTTTTGAATTGGCCTTCGTCTCGGTCGTGAGCTTAAATCCCTCAAGCGCCTGAGGGCCGACAGGCCCTTTGAAGTTCCACAGGAAATAGGGGAGAGAGAAAAGGACGTACCACGATCTCCGGTCGAGCCATCTGCCGCCATCCACGGCGTAGATCAGGAAGTTCGGGCCGCTCTGAGCGGCCCAGAGGAAGTTCACTCCTCCCTCCGCCATCATGCGATGAACACCTATCATGAAGGCGAAGGTCAGGGACAAAAAGAGAGCCGAGAGCCAGAACGACATACCCGATGCCGTGCACCACCCACATAACAGGAGAAATCCCACCACGAAGCCGAAAACGGCAACCCTATATGATGTGGGTTCCCCCGTTTCATCCCCGCCGTATATCGCGGACTTCAGCACATCCTTTATGTGTCTTCTCGAGATCCAAAGCATAGCGGAGACGAGCGCCAGGATCGAGCCCGCTTGTTGCCCCACGATCAGGGGGAAAAGATCGCTTCTGAGGCTCCTCGATTCCCCAGACATCCACCCAAAAGCGCTCCCCATCACGCACTCAAGCTTGAAGAGGAGATAGAAAACCCACATACTCAAAGGAACATCCCTGCCGCACAGAAATGAGAATCCTATCAGCGAGAAGTAGATCGATAGCGAGAAAGGCCTTATGGCAGACCACGGCTTTTCCGGAAAGAGGTTATCCAGGGATATGAGCTCCAGCCTGACACGAGGCACGGAGGGATAAATCCTGCCAAGGCCGTTCAACAGGTGTAAAAGGATCGGGATCGACGCTCCCAGCCAGAGGAGCTTATTTCTGACGAGCCGATCTCCTCTTTCAGCAAGCTCGAGGGGCAGGCGCGCCAGGGGGAAGGAGAGCTTTTCGATCTCGATCCACTGACGCCTCAGGATCACCGAAAGGCAAAGTCCGCAGAGGTAGAACGTGAATATAAAGAATCCCCAGCTTAGGAAGGTCGACATCCATGGGGAGACGGGAAAGCCCCCACCTTCCGGCAATCCCTCGTAAAACCAGGTGACCGCTTTACCTCCCCGCGGACCCCAGAACGATGGTATCAGGTTCCAGTAGTACGCCCATCCGTTGGCCTCATTGGCGTAGTAAAACGGACCGGTGACCACGGTGAATATCCATCCGGCGAACTGACAGGAGGGTATGACGGCCATGGAAAGCAGGGCGAGGTAGATGACGGAGAGTTCCGAGCCGCTGAGCGGCCTCGCTCTGAGGCGTTTAAGGGCGGGGTTAAGGATAAAGATCAAGAACAGGAAGAGGAGCAGAGCACCGCCGGGCGGGGCAAACGCGCCTATCTGCGCTCCTGAGATCACGAACTCCTCGTAGGGCGTCAGAAGGCTCAGACAGATCACAAGGGTGATGGCGAGCGAAACCGCCCTTAAACTCATCGGATAAATCAGCGTAATCTCACATGTTTTCCGGTCGAGGCGGACTCATACGCTGCCTGAAGGATCCTTATGTTTTCAAGTCCGTCCTCGCCCGTGACGATCGGCTCCTCACGCCCTTCGAGACACATGGCGAAGTGGTCTATCTGGGCCCTGTATAGGTTCTCAAAGCCGGAATCCTCGTCGATCCTCTCTCCATCAACGTATGCCCTTATCTTCCAGTGTTCATCGTTGTAGACCAGGACGGAGCCCTTGGTTCCGTATATCTCGAACACGATATCGCATCTCTGGGAGGCGAAGCTGGTGTCACATATGACGTGAGCGCCGTTCTTCATGCGCATCATGATCGTTCCCGTATCCTCCACCTCATATCCCAGAGCCCAGTTGCTGCAGAAGGCCGAGACCTCCT
>CAZHVH010000344.1:0-4096 GCA_964535855.1 uncultured bacterium | reverse complement strand
TGGTATCAGTATTGCCGGAATCAAAGGAGAGAGGGGGAAGAGATGGGAAAATACGCCATAGGCCTCGATTTCGGAACCGAATCCGGCAGAGCCATACTGGTGGATGTCGAGACGGGCGAGGAGATCGCAACCGCCGTCCACAGATACGCAAACGGAGTTATAGATGAAACCCTGCCCGACTCCGATATCAGACTGAAGAGGGAATCGGCACTGCAGGATCCCAACGATTATATCGAGACGGTCAAAGCTGTCATACCGGCGGTCCTGAGGGAATCGGGGGTCAAGGCGGAGGAGGTGATCGGGATCGGCGTGGACTTCACCTCCTGTACCATCCTGCCGACCCTCAGGGATGGCACCCCGCTTTGTAAGATCGAAAGGTTCAGAGATAACCCTCACGCCTGGGTTAAGCTCTGGAAGCATCACGCATCACAGCCTGAGGCCGACAGGATCAATCAACTGGCCGCCGAGAGAAACGAACAGTTCATGCGTCGGTACAGCCGCATCTCATCCGAATGGATGTTCCCCAAGATCCTCGAGATACTGAACGATTCACCGGAGATATATGAGGCGGCCGAAAGGATCCTCGAGGCGGGGGATTGGATCGTCTGGATGCTCACGGGGAGGGAGGTCAGAAGCGCGTGTAACGCCGGATATAAGGCGATGTGGAGCCCGGATGAGGGATATCCGTCTAAGGAGTTCTTCAAGGCGCTTCATCCGATGATGGAAAACGTGGTTGAGGAGAAGCTCTCCGCCCCTGTCCTGCCTCCAGGCAGACGGGCGGGAGGGATAACCGAGAGGATGGCGGAGCTCACGGGCCTCAAGCCCGGCACCTCTGTAGCCGTCTGTACGATAGATGCCCACGCGGGCGTTCCCGGTTCCTCAGTTGTCGAGCCGTATAAGATGGTCATGGTGATGGGCACGTCCACCTGCCACATGATGATGAGCGAGGATGAGGTAATCGTCGAGGGGGTTCGCGGCGTCGTCAAGGACGGAATCGTCGAGGGATACTACGGCCATGAGGCCGGCCAGGCCGCCGTAGGTGATATATTCGCATGGTTCATCGAGAACTGTGTCCCGGCGGATTATAGATCGGAGGCCGAAAGACAGGGGGTAGACCTCCACGCTCTCCTCGCCATGAAATCCTCCGCTCAACGCCCCGGCGAAAGCGGCCTGCTTGCCCTGGACTGGTGGAACGGATGTAGGTTTTTAGAGGACGCGAACTTAAGCGGATTGATCCTGGGTATGAGCCTGAGCACCAAACCGGAGGAGATCTACAGGGCCCTCATAGAGGCGACCGCCTATGGGACGAACATGATAATCGAAGCCTTCGCCAAAGAGGGCGTCCCGGTCGAGGAGCTTTACGCATGTGGGGGATTGACGAAGAACGAGATGCTGATGCAGATCTATGCCGACGTGACGGGTAAGGAGATCAAGATCGCCAGGACCGAATATGCCTCGGCTCTGGGAGCCGCTATACTGGGAGCCTTAGCCGCGGGAAGCCGAAACGGCGGCTATGACGATATAAAGGAGGCAGCATCCAAAATGGCCGGCGTCCGATCTGAAACCTATAGGCCCGATGCTGAAAATCACAAGATCTACAGGGACCTCTACGGCGAATACATCAAGCTTCATGAATACTTCAGCCAGATAAACCATTGTATGAAAAGGCTTAAGGGTAAGTCAAGGGGGTAGAGATGTCAAAAGTGGCCTTATTTCTCGCGGCCATGCTGATCACCGCGCTCGCATGGTCCGCCTCTGACGTCAGTCAGATAGAGGTGAAAGGAGAAGCGACGGGGGAATTCACAGCACCCTTCATGATACCCCAGGGGTTCGCCTTCCCCTTCAACTACCACATAACCACACAGGCGGACATATCCATCCTCGACCCGAACGGGACGGAAGTTCAAAGTTTCCAGTTCAAGACTGAAGGAGTCTCGATAGGCGAACACAAGAGCTTCCAGCTTAAAAAGGGGAACTACACCGTCAGAGAGCTTTACTCCGTGACGGCATCGCCCGATAACCCCCTGTTCCAGGGACAGGATCTGAAGGGGGAGCCACAGAAATATGAGTGGAGCTTCGCCGCCTCCGATGATGGAACCTACGATCTATCCATCAGCGCCGTGCTCACAAAGCTCATACTAACGGTGAGCGGCGATCTAGAGCTTAAGGAGATCGGCGATCTCGGGGAGAGCATATCCGTTCAGCTTGCCACCACGCGCAACGTCGGAGCGGGGGAGAAGATAAAATATACCGCCGGATACACCGCCACCCTTTCCAAAACCTCAACTGTCGAGCTCGTCTCCAAAGGTGAGGAGAAGATAGTCACCTTTATCGTAACGGGGGCCGTTAAGGAGAAGGATGGGACGGTGATTCCGAACGCCGAGGTTACGGTCGAACTTCCATCGAGGTCGCTTTCACAGACCGCTTTGACCGACGAGGGGGGGATTTACAAAGCCACCTTCGTCGCTCCCGAGGGAACCGTGCTAGCTGAGCCGGGCGATACCGTAAGGGTTTCATACGGTGATTTCACTCAGAGCTACGCGCTAAGTGATGAGGACGTCTCAAGGGCGAGGGCGGTGATTAACCTGACCCTGGAGAGGGAGCCGCAGATCCTGCTGTTGACCGTCTCCCCCGAGAAGGTCAAAAACGGCGATACGATCAGCATAACGATCATAGGTGACCCTGGATTCACCGTTAAGGTCGATCTTTCGGAACTCGACTCCACAAAGCCCGATCCCATAATAATACCAGAGCTCATCCCAGGTCAGTCAGGGATGTACCTGGGGGAGTTTGAGATCTCGCCCGAAAACTCAAGGGGAAACGGAATCAAGGTCATAAGGTTCGATATAACGGACAAATTCGGCAATTCGACGAGCCGGACGGTGAAGGTGGAGCTCGAAAATCCCGCTCCGGCTGAGCCGCCGAAGATAACGAGGACCGTCGGGCCGATGAAGCTCATCTCGCCCGCTCCTCTCACCATATGGGCCGAGGTAGGTGGGGATGTGACCTCGGTCAGCGCAACGCTGGTATCGCCTTCGGGAGAGGAGAGGAAGATCGAGCTTTCGGACCCCGACGGGGATGGGAGATATGAAGCTGAACTCCCCGAGTTAAGCGAGAGCGGCCTTTACGCGATAACGATCCTCGCCTCAGGACCCGGCGGAGAAATGATCTCGGACGAGATCAAGATCAACACCGTCCCGTGGGACATCAACTCCGACGGAGGGGTGGACATATTCGATCTAGTGATGATAGGTAAAAACTACGGGCGGAAGGTCTCCTCGCCTCAGGACAACGCCTGGAGTGCGGACGTCAACTCGGACGGCAAGGTGGATATACTCGACCTCGTCCTGGTGGGCAAACATTACGGCGAGCGGATCGGAGCAGGAGCGCCCCCGCTCGCGATGTATATCCGCATAAGCGGCGGACGTTATTTTCGCAGGATATGGGCGAGGTTAAGGGATGGCGAGCTACACCTGCAGATACCTCTCTGGGCGGTTATAGTGCCGAGCTCATATCGCGATGATGTCTCCGCCCGATCCGGCGTCGCCTGGATAGGAGTATCAGGCGGCACGGCGGCCATAGGGCTCGGCCTGCCGTTTGAAACCCTTAAGCTGCCTCCAACTCTCCGGATCGTAGAGAGGGATCTTATGGGCATAGGAGCAGACGGCGAGCTGGTGGGGATCAGGATTGTCCAAAGCGATCTGGAGACAAAGATCCTGCCGAACTACCCGAATCCCTTCAACCCCGAGACATGGGTCCCGTTTGAGCTCAGCGATGAGGCTGAGGTCAGGATACTGATCTACGGGACAAACGGCAGGCTCGTGAGGAGGATAGATCTGGGAAGACTCCCTCCCGGAAGCTATATCGACAGATCTAAGGCCGTCCGCTGGGACGGGAGAAATCAGGAGGGCGAGCCGGTGAGTTCAGGGGTTTACATCTATCGGGTTATACTCGGCGGGAAGGAGTTCACCGGGAAGATGCTCTTGATGAAATAAGGACTCTATGTAGATTATCCTATCGCTCATATTATCGCTGAGTGTAGCAAGGATCCGAAAGATCAGAAGCGCTTATTTCTCAGGATGAAAAGGAACAAGGA
>CAZHVH010000343.1:0-4120 GCA_964535855.1 uncultured bacterium | reverse complement strand
ACACACTTTCGGTCAACTGCTGAGGGGCTCCGACGTGTGATCAATCTGAGGCGAGATCGCCTCTCACATTTCCCCCTTTCACCTTTATCCTTAGGTCTTCGATGTGAATGGCTCAGAAGCGCCGAGGTTTTACGCCTTTCAAATTTCCTGAACCCGATATCTCGAAGCACCTTATACGATCTCCTCAACATCGATCCGGTCAATGCGGATATAAATCCCTTCGAGGGGATCGGTCCGACGTTCTTCTCACCCGGCGATTCAAACCATCTGAGCTCGATTTCGATCAAGGGCTTACGATGATATAACCTCACATACAGCGTCCTCTCCTCGCGATCATAGATCCAACCCTGCTTAACACCCTCAATCCTTGAGACCTCGGGAACGAATCCGCCGTCGGCGAGTATCATGGCCGGCTCATCCACGTTGAAGACCGCAAGGTAATCGGGGGCTTCCTCGACGAAGTTCAGTTTCACCTTCAAAAGCCCATCTTCAAATCTGACCTCTTCTATCTCGGCGGGCGAGTTGATATGTATCCTGCGCCCCTTTCTCCTGATGATTTCCGTGGAGACATCGGGGTCCACCCCCCTGAGGGTGAAGAGGTTGACGAGGATGTCTTCGGGATTGATGTGGGGCCCTCGTCCCTCCGTGCAGAAGCCGTAGAACCCGTCCGGATAGGTTCCTTTCAACTGGCCCTCCGTCCATTGCTGATACATGGCGCTTACGGTTATCCCCTCCGCCACCTTTTTCCATATCGGGGAAGGGCTGAACTTCGCCAGTTGCTGCAGGTAGTAGGCGTATACGAGCCCGTTCCACTGGACGGGAACGCCGAACCAGGAGTGGGTATAGAAGGTGGTTCCGAAGACGGGTATGGAGGCGAAAAGCATGCCGGGCCTATCGGGAAGAGACCAAAAATACAGGAATGGAAGACCCGTTCGCGCCCAATATTCGGCTTTACGTAACATCTCCTCATCGCCTGTTATGCGATATCCCTCCACGTATGCTCCGACGGCATAGGCGGCAGCGAGGATATCGGGCTCATATATAGGACATTCCCAGCTCTGAGCGCCTCTAGGCACCTTAAAACCATCCATGAACCTGAGCGCCTTAAGTCCCGATTCGATAGCCTTCTCGTCCCCGGTGATCCTGGCGTACTTCAACACGGCGAGCGCTTTGGAGGCACATATGCCCAACACCGCGTCGCCCTCGCGGCCGAGCTCCCTTGTCCTGTCATCCCTCGGACGGAACCTCCAACTTCCGTCGGGCTCCTGCTCCTGGATGAGGCTGTAGACCTGTTCTCTGGCGGCTTGGATTCCCTCGCGCAGGTATCCCCAGTAGAATGGGAACTCCCATTTCAGTATATGACAGTTGGCGGTCGAAGCGAGACCGCCAGGTCCCTCATCGCGGATGGTATTCCGCGCTATAAGCTCCACGCGCTCCCGGACCGCCTCATCCCTGGAGGCGAGATAATCCAGCCATAGAAGTGTGGCGAAACCGGGCGTGTTGGCCGGTCTCCATCCAACGCAATGTCTCGATCTACCTGTCTCACCATCCCAGACGGTCTCCATGAGGGCATATCGGCAGAGAAGCAACTCCTCCTCATCGCTCCTGGGCTGCGGCTGGGGATTGGGAAGCCCGTAGGCTTCGATCCACCTGTCCACAGCATCTAGGATGCCAGCTCCTCCTTCGGCCAAGATCTTACAGCTAAACCGGATCGGTCTCTCCGGGGAGATGTGATAGGGTTCACGGGCCACCCTCTCGTTTTCCTCAACCCAATCGGGAACGGCGGGCAGGAAGAGCGAGATGAGGTGGTTGTCCTGGTTTTCATACCAGTTAGGCGATGCGAACGTGGCCGAAAGGGTTGAGTTTTGTCCGTCCCACCTCTGAAGCTGATCCCACATAACTCCTACTAAGTATCCGTTATCCTCGATGGCTATTAGCGGGATGGTAACCTTCAGAGGATGAGGCGTCAGGCGAAGGTTTATCGGCGGATCGGCATCCCTCGTGCTGGATGAGACCTCGCCGTCCTCCAGGAACTCCAACCCTGGAAACAAAGCGAAGCTCTTACGTGAGCCGAAACTGCCATCCCCGGCATACAACGTCGGCCCGCTGAAGCGGAGCAGCGATCTGGGCGAATCGACCGAAAGCGAATAATCTACGTCAAGCCATCGGCCCCTTTCATTCAGAGAGAAGGTCGCCTCAAATCTCCATAATACCCCCTCTTCGTCCATGATCTTCGAGGAAAGCGTGACCGAGCCCGATGAGAGGTCTCCGCCGATTGAGAAGCTTTCAGGAGCGAGGCTCAGCTCGCGCGTCTCGCCCTTTTGGGTTCTATATATCAGACTGGAGATAGGTTTAAGGTTAGCTACGTGATAGAAGGCTTCCCCTCCCGAAGCGTAGATCTCGATGTATTTAAATCCCTCTTCATCGGCGACGAACAGCGCCCTGAGGTTTTTGTTCTCCAGAACAAGGCACCCTGTCTGATTGTAAGTTCTCAGCTCAGCGGACGGCCTGGCGGGAGGCTTTGTAACTGTCCTTTCAAGCCCCACCTTTCTCGTCACCCTTTGGCTTATCCTCTCCCCGCCTATGATAGCTGAGAGGGAAACCTCGATGTTGACCGTCGTCTCCTTGGGATTTCCCCTGACCTGCCATCTCAGGAGCAGGCTCTCCCCAGGATCTAACCTGTCGATGGGTCTGTTTCTGGAGTCCCTCCTCAGTTCAAGCGATTCGAGCGATATGAGGAGCCTGTGATCCGGTTCGATCGGCGCCTTACCCCTGTTTTCCACGAAGCATCTCACCTCGAAATGTTCCCCAGGATTGACGACCGCTTTTGAGAGATTTAAACCGAATAGCACCGGTTCGGGTAGATGAGAACAGATACAGACCTGGATGACACGTCCTCCGTATTCGCTTTCGATCTGAGGCACAAGCTGACGCGCCACATGTTCGGCCGGTCGGCCTTCGGGAAAGGAGAACTCGAAATACCCAAGCTTCCCCTCCTCCATCTCATACAGAAGCAGTCCACTTCTGAAACGCTTAATCTGGGCGGAAGGGGTGATGGAGATAATCCTGGGGTCTCCCCATAGTGCCCAATCGTAATTGGCATTGCCTTCGCCGTTACAATCTGTGATAAATCTCACCTTCACCTTCTTGCCGGCAAATTCAGATAGATCTATCAGATTCGGCTTCCATCTGCATTCATGAACCTCCTCCTCGAAAACCCGCTTATCGTTGATCTCCAAAGCGAATCTAACCCCGTTAAATGGAGCCTGAGGGTCATCGAACTTCACCCCATCTCTCAGC
Organism: uncultured bacterium; assembly: GCA_964535855.1. GTDB lineage: Bacteria > Poribacteria > WGA-4E > B28-G17 > B28-G17 > JAGGXZ01. The sequence continues at coordinate 820 of CAZHVH010000343.1, read as the reverse complement.
CCAACGTCGAATATCAATGCTACTACTTTATCCTCTGGGATATCCTGAAGGGAGAGATCGTACTCCACGGAGGCCTCGCCTTGGGGGAGAGGATGTTCGAATATGGCTGGTTTTCTCACCCCTCCGCACTTCTCACCCATTGAGGCGGAGGAGTTCAAAGCATTAACGACTCGCCGAGGGGAGAACTCATCGACGAACCTGTAAATCTCGGTGACATACCCGATCTGAACTGCGGTCTCACCCAACATCCCACACCCTCCTTAACCCAATCCTCAACGGCGACAAACAAATATAACACACCTCCCCCGTAAAGTCAACGATTCAAAAAATGTCCACTGCTTGGATGACGGCGAAGCTGAATGAGCCAACGACTACAAATGGCCGTTTTCTCGGCTGACCGCTGAAAGCTGTGTTTGGATTTTGCTTTAAGTCGAGAGAATACCGGCGAGCTTGTAGAGGGACATATCCACCTGTTTTTTATGAGTCCATATCATCTCGAGCGGCGTCAGTTTTACCTGACCGTTGACCTCGCCGACCATGACGTTGAACTTGTCCTTCAGAAGCGCCTCGACGGCGGCCGAGCCGAGTTTGCTGGCCAGGACTCTATCCCTGACGGTAGGCGAACCGCCCCGCTGGATATGTCCCAGAACCGTCACCCTGTAATCCAATCCTGTCCTCTCCTTGACCTTCTCGGCCACCTCATATGCTCCTCCAGATCTGTTCCCCTCAGCCACTATCACTATGGAGCTGGTTTTACCTCTTGCTCTTCCCCGCATGAGCATCCGGCACATCTCATCTATATCGGTTTCGACCTCGGGTA
>CAZHVH010000342.1:0-4131 GCA_964535855.1 uncultured bacterium | reverse complement strand
TGGGGGCCGAAACAGGGGCGATCGTGCATCTTGAAAGGGTCCCGCTTAAATACGAGGGGCTTGCGCCGTGGGAGATCTGGCTCTCAGAGGCGCAAGAGAGGATGGTGTTGGCCGTGCCGCCCGAAAACGTCGAGGAGTTGATCCGGGTCTTCGCCGCCGAGGACGTCGAAGCCACCGTCATCGGCCAGTTCACCGACACCAAGAGGCTGATCGTGATGTATGATGATGAGGTGGTGGCCGAGATCGATATGGACTTCCTCCATCATGGCAGGCCGAACGTTAAAAAGAGGGCCGTCTGGGTTAAACCCCAACATCCCGAGCCGGATTTCGCCGAGCCCGAAGATCTGACGCCATATCTTCTAAAGGTCCTCTCGTCACCCAACGTTGCCAGCAAGGAGTGGGTGATAAGGCAGTACGATCATGAGGTTCAGGGGGGAAGCATACTCAAACCGCTCCAGGGCGAGGAGAACGACGGGCCCGGAGACGCATGCGTCCATACGCCCGTTCTGGGGTCCAGGAAGGGAATAGCGGTCGCAAACGGGATCAATCCGAAATACGGGGATATAGATCCATACTGGATGGCCGCCTCGGCCATAGATGAGGCGCTTCGTAACATCACGGCCGTCGGCGGAAACATAGGGAGAACCGCCCTCCTGGACAACTTCAGTTGGGGAAATCCCGATAAACCCGATCGATTGGGAGGACTGGTCAGAGCAGCAAAAGCCTGTTACGATATAGCGGTCGCTTATGGGACGCCCTTTATCTCAGGCAAAGATAGCCTCTATAACGAATACAGGGATACGACGACGGGCGAGGAGATAGCCATACCCGGAACCCTTCTCATCTCCGCCATCTGTGTCATCGAGGATGTGACGGAAGTCATCAGCATGGACTTCAAAATGGAGGGGGATTTGATCTACGCGGTCGGGTTGACCTACAATGAAACGGGCGGCTCGCACTATTTCGACCTCCTCGGGTATATCGGCAACAGAGTGCCCAAGGTCAGACCTGAGATCGGGAGAAAGGTGATGTTAAAGCTGCATGATGCTATCAAAGGCGGGCTCGTGATGGCATGCCATGACTGTTCTGAAGGTGGAATCGGCGTGGCGGCCGCCGAGATGGCCTTCGCCGGCGGGCTGGGGGCGGAGATCGAGCTTCAATCGGTCCCCTTAGGCGAGGAGATCGACAGGGACGATTTCATCCTCTTCTCCGAATCCAACAGCCGCTTCATCGTCGAGGTGAAACCGGAAAAGCGTGAGGAGTTCGAGAGGGTCATGAACGGCGTGCCGCTTGGGTTAATCGGCCGTGTGAGGGGTGATGAGAGGTTCATCGTTAAGGGGAGAACGGGACGGATCGTTATCAACTCCGACATATGTGAGATGAAACGGGCCTGGAAATCGACGCTCAGCTTCTCCTGAGGCTTTTCACGGGAAAGTAGGCTATCCTGCATATCTCCGGATCGTCAACGTCCACACCGCTCATCCTCAACGTTTCGACGATCCTGTCTACAGTTTCCTCATCCGGAACCATGGCCAGGATGAGCTTGGCGTAGCTCTTTCTTCTGCTCAGATCGGCCCTAAATCCGGCGAATATGGGCATCTCGAAGGCGAGCACGTTTTTCATGTTAACGGCATCGATGATAAGGCCATCCCCCACCCCCTCGGCCGTGAGGGCAAGCATCACATCATCCTGAAGCCTATCTTGATAGAGGTGGATTATCAGGTAATACATCTTCCTCTCCCAAGCTCATTTCGTTTTGCCGACCTCCCCTGCCTTGACTATGGCTAGCTTGACGAAGGGAGCGCCGATGATCTGGACGACGAAGGTGGTCGCCGTTATTACCATTATTATGTATTTCCCGAGTTCAGCGTTCTGACTGCCGGCTCGAATCAGCTCATGATATATGGATAGGGCCAGCCCGATAGCCACACCGGCCTGGGAGAAGAGACCCAGTCCGGCGTATTTCCTCACCTTCGGATCGGCCCTGCCGAGCGTCGCACCCAGATATGTCCCCAGATATTTTCCCGACTCGCGCAACACGATGTAGGCAAGCCCGACAAGGCCCATCTTCGGCAGAAGGGATATATCGAGCCTTCCTCCGACTAGAACGAAGAAGAGCACATAGATCGGCGGAGCGAAATCGTTCAAGGTTCCGATCATCCTGCGGCATACGGCGTATCTCAGGTTCACCATCGTCACAGCCATGGACATCGTGGCCAGTATCAAGGAAAGGTGAAATTTGACGGCTAGGCCGCTTATCAGAAGAATTACTCCGAGCGTGAAGGCCAGCAGCTCATTTCTATGTCTGAGCCATCTTGCGGGGAATATCATCGTCACGCCTGCTGCCGCCCCCAGACCTATGGACAGACCTATCTCACGGAGCGGGTTCACGAGAACGCCCTGTAGGCTCATCGGCTCACCCGATATGAAGAGCTTCGCCAGGGGGAGACAGAAGCCGTAGGATATCAATGCGAAGGCATCATCGAGACCAACGACGGCGTAGAGGGTGGTCGTCACGGGACCTTTGGCCTTATACTCCTGAAGCACGTCCACCGTCCCAGCGGGAGCGGTCGCCGAGGCCAGAGCTCCCAGGAGGATCGAAAGGGGGGCGTTACGTGTCAGGAGATAGGTTCCGAGGCCGACCAGAAGGAGAGCGAGGCTGGCCTCAAGCGGAACTATCCACGCGATCGCCTTCCCCAGTCCTCTGAGGTTTCTGAGCGCCAGCTCGCCTCCTATCACGAATCCTATGATCCCAAGCGTAACGGAGGTCACGATGTCATACCGAAGCGTGCCCTCCAGACTTAAAAGGCCCATAACGGAGGGGCCGAGGATGACACCCGCCACGACATATCCCACCACCTGGGGGGTACGAAGGGCCTTTGCTCCTTTCGCCGCATAAAGCCCCAAAAGCAATAGGATCGCTAGCTCCAGAAGGTCATTCATCTCCGAAACTCCGAATTATCTCCATCACCTCTTCAGGCGATTTGGAGTCGATGATTCTCCTTCTGACTCTCTCATTTTTCAAAAGCAGAGTTACCTTCGCGAGGATTCTCAGATACATCGCCTGTTGATTCGGCCCTGCTATCATGACGATGATGTGTACCGGCTTATCGTCCAGGGCGTTGAACTCTATTCCCTCCTTTGAGATGCCCATAGCGATGACGAAGTCGGAGACGGAGTTCAACTTGGCATGAGGCACGGCGATGCCCAACCCTATTCCCGTGCTCATTATCTCCTCCCTCTCCAGAATGGCCTTCAGCAGTTCATCCTTATCCTTCACATGAGGGGATCTCGATATCACGTCGACGAGCTCCTGTAGGGCCTCCTCTTTGGTTTTAGATTTAAGCGTGACGATTCTATCGAGCGATATAAGGTCAACAAGGCTCCTCATCGTTACATCTCCGCCAAACGTTTTTCAGCGGAGGTTTCGCAAGTTCTATGCCATTGACGACATATCGTCAACATTGACTTTAGCCTCCCTCCTAGGAGAGTAAGATGCAAAAAATGCAGCTATCATGTGAGCTGGACGATCAGGAGTGCACCTAAGGCACAGGTGTAACCTGAAGCAGGGATGTTTCGTTATATAGGGCAAGTCGCCTATGGAGGGGAAGATGCTTGCCTTAAAAACGGGATTTATCAGGAACTTGCCGGGGATCGTCCTTCTTTTCCTTTCAATAATCACACCGATCTCGATGCATGCCGAAGAGGCTCTCCCCCTTTCGAAGCAACCCACCCTCAACTCCTCCCCGTTTAAGATCGGAGAACGGCTAACCTTTAAGGCAAAGGTCCTAGGTATACCGGCCGGATGGCAGATACTACAGACGCTCAGCGTGGAGAGGATCGACGGTCGGGATGTGATCCACGTTAAATCGACATCCCAGACGAACGATTTCTTCTCTAAGATCTACTATTTCAGGGATTCGAGGGAGAGCTACATCGATCCCGAGACATTCAGGCCAATACTTTACAAGAAGGAAATCGTGGACAGGAAGTTCAGGGCACATGTGGAGATCGATTTCGATCCCAATCATGGGGCAGCGGTTATGAAGGAGAAAGGGAAAACTGTACGGGTCGAGGTTCCGCCCGACGTTCAGGATGAGCTCTCCATGTTGTTCCTGGTTAGGGCCAAGG
>CAZHVH010000341.1:0-4133 GCA_964535855.1 uncultured bacterium | reverse complement strand
GACGCCCAGGACGCCGCCCAGGAGGCTTTCCTGAGAGCCTACATTAACCTACACTCCCTTAGAGACCCCTCCAAGTTCCCAAGCTGGCTGCAGGGGATAGTCAGAAACATCTGCCTCTCATGGAGGAGGAAGAGGAATGCTCTCTCCTCCATAGAGGAGGTGGGGGAATCCTCTCTGAAGAGCGCCCAGCCTCCACCTGATGAGGAGTTGGAGAGACGGATACTCTGGGAGAGGGTGATGAGGGCGATAAGCGGCTTATCGGAGAAGAACAGGTTGGTGGTGACGCTGTACTACATAGATGGTTTGAGCTACCGTGAGATAGCCGATTTTCTGGACATTCCCGTCAACACGGTCAAGGACAGGCTGAGAAGAGCGAGGAGGAAGTTGAGGGAAAAAATGCTACAAATGGTGGAGGAGGAGTTCGAAAAACACAAGCTCACATCTGAGTTCAAGGAGAAGGTATCGAAGACAATAGGTGGGCTGAAAAACGTCACCTTGCTCCTCGTGAAAATGGAGGGAGATGAGAGGACCTCTCCCGCTCTCGACGGGATTCTCAGAGATGTGGCGGAAAGATATGAGGGGGTGGTGGAAGAGAAAGATGAGGTTCTATCGATCGTCTTCGGGGTGATGGAGTCACATGAGGACGATCCGGAGAGAGCTATTCTCTCGGCGCTGGCGCTTCGTGAGAGGTTAAAGGAGGTGGGTGAAAGGCGGAAGCCTAAGATCTGCGTGATCACCATCATGGCCGAGATAAGGGGACGAAGATACAGATTGGTCGGGAATGAATTGGAGTCGGCATCCGACTTAATGGAGACCGCATTGGGGGGAATGATACTCGTTAGTCCCAGTGTCTATGAGCTCTCAAAGGGCAGGTTCCTCTTCAGGAAGCTCGAAAAAAGGGATATACAGGCGTATGAGGTATTAGGTCGAGCTGAACATCCGAGGAGGGAGTGGGGCGTAGATGGACTTAAATCCACCATGATAGGGAGAGATGGGGAGTTCACGAAGCTTAAAAGATATGTGGATAGGCTTTCGAAGAGGAGGGGGAGGATAATCTCCATAATCGGAGAGGCGGGGATAGGAAAGAGCAGGATAACCTCCGAGTTGAGAGAATACGCTGAGGGAAAAGGGGTTTTATGGCTTGAGGGGAGATGTGTCTCATATGGACGACGGATAAGCTACACGCCGTTTCTGGAGATGATCAGAGAGTTTTTCGAGATCAGATCGAACGATTCAGGAGATGAGGTCAGGAGAAAGGTGGAATCTAAAATCCGGGAGTTTAATTTTACCTTAAGGGGAAGCGGGAACAGGGAGGAAGATCTAACACCTTACATATTCAACTTTCTCTTAGGGACGGAACCTCAAGAGCTGAAAGGGTTGACGGCCGAACAGCTCAGATATAAGACGTTTATAACGGTGAGGGAACTTCTCAGAAGAGCCTCTCGTGAAAGACCGATGATTGTGGCGATAGAGGATCTTCAATGGATAGATGAGGCGTCATACGAGCTTCTGATCTACCTCATAGGGATGATGGGGGAATCTCCCGTCCTGTTTTTATGCATCTACCGCCCTGAAAGGGAGGAGCTATGTTGGCGGTTCAGAGATGAGGCGTTGAGGAGATATCCCGATCGCTACGGCGAAGTAACGCTTTTCGGCCTGCCCAGGGATGAGAGCAGACGGCTCATAAGGGGGCTTCTCAAAAGCGAGCTGCCGCCATCGGTTGAAGATCGGATATTGGAGGAGGCTGAGGGGAATCCCCTCTTTTTGGAGGAGATAATCAAGGCGCTTATCAACTCTGAAAAGCTGATTCCGGATGAATGTGGATGGAAGCTAAGAGGCGAGGTTGGGGAGATAGAGGTTCCCGAGACGATCTTCAGCGTGATAGGCTCCAGAATTGATACGTTGGATGATGATGCGAAACACGTCCTGAGATGTGCCTCGGTCATAGGGGATATCTTCCAGAAGGAGTTGCTCTATGAGGTCTCCGGAGGAGCTGAGGAGGACATAGTAAGGAAGCTTGAAGAACTTGACTTCCTCGTGAAAGATGAACTGAGGGATGAATACAAGTTCAAGCACGTGCTGATCAAAGACACGGCGTACATGAGCCTTCTTCCTGAAACCAGGACGAAGTTGCATGGGAAAACTGCCAGGGCTATAGAGAGGCTTTACGGCGATAAGTTGGAGGAGTTTTACGAAGTCCTGGCACATCATTGGCGACATACGGAGGAGATCGAGAAGAGGATGGAATATCTGCTGAAGGCAGGGAGTAAGGCGAGGAGAGCGTACTCCAACGATGATGCCGTAAGCTATTTCGAGGAGGCCTTGAAGCTGCTGGATGAAAGCCCTCCAGGTGAACTTCGAAGGGAATGGCGGCTGGAGGCGTTGAAAGGATTGGGACAGGTATATTTCAGGATCGGCAGGCTCACGGAGGCGGAGGAACATTTCCGGGAGGCCATCGCCCTTGGAAAGGAGATGGGATTGCACGTCAAAGGATTGGTTCGGCTCTATTACTGGCTGGGGGAGGTGCTGTTCTGGCAGAGCCGATACGAGGAGAGGATCCGCCTTGGGGAGGAGGGACTCGCCCTGCTGGGAGATGATCCCGAATCCGTCGAGGCTGCCCTGATGAACGGAATTATAGCGGTGGGATACTCACATAAAGGTGATAGTGAGAGGTGGAGGGAGTTCACCTCGCGCAACGCGAAGTTCATCCAACGTCTTCCCTATTCGGAGGAGCTCAGGCCGGCTTATGTACATATCTTCATCATGCATGCCAATGACAAGAACGTGGATGAAGCGTTGAGATGGCTTCAAGCTCTCGAAAGCAGAGCAGAGCAAATACGGGATTTAACGGCATTAACGGGCGTCGGTTATTACAGAGGGCTTCTTACGGCTTCCAGAGGTGACCTGCACGGTGCTGTCCTACAGGAGCGGGAGAAGATAGAGCAGGCTTTAAAGGCGGAGGAAGCCAAGCAAGGGGGAACCATTCGCCTTGCGGATTACCTCCTGAGGCTAGGTGATCTGCAGGGGGCGAAGGAGAACGCTCGTAGAGGACTCGAAGCCGCCGAAGCTGTGGGGTATAGCCTGGGGGTGCCGTGGGCATATAGGATCATCGGCACGATTCATCTCTGCCGAGGCGAATATGAGGAGGCGGTGAAAACCCTTCGAAAAGCCGTTCAGCTCTATGAGGAGATCGGTGGGGATCGGTGTTGGGAGATTCAAGCGAGATGCGCTCTGGGACGAGCCTATCTGGCACAGGGGAGACGGGAGGAAGCGATCGAGCTTCTTCAAGAGACTCTCACGTTGATGAAACCCAATCCTCCCACCCTGTTCACCCCCGGACATCTGCTGAGCGCTGAGACGTTAAGCACACTTGAAGAGGCGTGTGATGACCCTCAAGCGTTTAGGGAATTTTGTCGCCGTTTCAGGCGGGAGCATCCCGAATCCTTCCATCCTCTATTTACAAAATGGCACCTTGAGCCGGACGAGGCGTTTGATTTTCCCAAAGCCCTCCTTCGGGAGGATTTCGGTGGAAACTTCTCCTCAGACTGGAGGTGGATCGACCCGTTCGGCGATTGCTCGTTCGATGTGCGGGACGGTCTGGAGATCCGCGCCTCAAACGGAAGGGATCTATGGTACCTCAACCTGAGTGCACCTCGCATTCTCAGACCGGTCCGCGGGGATTTCGCCGCCCAAACCGTCTGTCTTCCCATCTCAAATGGGAAACCAGCCATCGGAGGAATTCTGCTCTGGAAAGATGAAGGGAACTTTCTCAGACTTGACACGGGAACGAGGGGGAGGTATGAGATCTCCTTCTCGGGATGTATCGGAAACGAGGATATAATCATCGGCCGAGGACGTCTACCCTCTGAGCGCGTTTCTCTGCGCTTGGAGAGGCTCGGCGATCACGTGAGAGCCCTGTGCAGCCCTGACGGAGAGGAATGGTTCACGGTGGGAGATGTGGATTTCCAGGTGGAGGACCCAATTGAGATCGGTCTGCATGCTATAGGCGCTATAGATCGTACCATCTATCACGGCGCATATCCGAAGGGAACGGCAATTCGGTTCGAGTCGTTCAGGCTATGGGGGAAATAAAAAATCTTCGAAGAAAAACCCACCCCTTTTTCCCGTTTTGG
>CAZHVH010000340.1:0-4134 GCA_964535855.1 uncultured bacterium | reverse complement strand
GATTTGGGGGCACGCACAGGGGTATGCCCCTACCTATGCCCGATTATGCCAAATCGTTGAAAAGCCCTCACATACTTAGGTTGAATATAGCTCCGGTGAGAGGTAAAATAATATCGGCCTGGATTCGATGAGAAAGCCAGAGGGAGTGATCAAAGTTGAATCGAATTCCGAAGGTAGCCATCATAGGGAGACCAAATGTCGGCAAATCGTCTATCTTCAACAGGATCATCAAACGTCGCCTGGCGATTGTCCACGATGAGCCAGGCGTGACGCGTGATAGGCTCTACGGAGATGTCGAGTGGATGGGAAGGAAGTTCACGCTTATCGACACAGGGGGATTGGATCTGACATCGAATGAGCGGATGATCGATCTGGTCAGGAGACAGGTCCAGATGGCGATAGATGAATCCGCCCTTTTGATCTTCGTCGTGGATGCCATAGACGGCATAACTCCTCATGATGTGGTAATCGCCGATATGCTCAGGCGAACGGACAAGCCTGTTATACTGGCCGTCAACAAGGCGGATAATGCCCAAAGGAGAGATGGGGCGGTTGAGTTTTACGAACTTGGACTGGGAGATCCGCTCCCCCTCTCCGCTGCCCACAACTTGGGCATAGAGGAGATGCTTGAAAGGATCATCTCGTTGATTCCTGAGGTCACAGATGAGAAGACAGAAGAGGATCAGGGGATAAAGATCGCCGTCGTCGGCAGACCCAACGCTGGCAAATCCTCGCTTATAAACGCCATCCTAGGCGAGGAAAGGGTGATAGTCGATTCAAAGCCCGGGACGACCCGCGATTCGATCTCAGTCACCTTTCACCGGAATGGAGATCGGTTCACCTTCACCGACACGGCGGGTATGCGCCGTAGGGCGAGGATAGAGGCCGACTTGGAGAAGTACAGCGTCAAGAGAGCCCTGGGCAGTATTGACAGGAGCGATATCGCCTGGCTCGTGATAGATTGCACCCAGGGGATCGTTCATCAGGATAAAACCATAGCCAGGTATATCCATAAACGGGGCAAAGGATGCATTATGGTCGTGAGCAAGTGGGATCTAGCAGAGAGGGAGGGGGTAGACGGCGACGGATACGTCGAATACCTCCGTCACACCTTCCCACATATGGGATATGCGCCCATCCTCCTTACGTCGGCGGTCACGGGATTTAACATGAAGAGACTTCTCGAATTGACGGTGAAAGTCTATGAGAATTACTCCAGGCGTATCTCAACACATGATCTGAACGTGCTCCTTCGAAAGCTCGTCTCGGAGAGGCCCCATCCGGTTGTCTCCAATAGACGGCCGTCGATGAAGTACATCACGCAGAAGGGGATCAAACCACCGACCTTTCTGATATTCGCCACCTATCCTGATCTTATAAAGCGGGAGTATGAGCAGTACGTCCTCAACGGCATCCGCAGGGCGTTCGGAGGTCTGGAGGGTGTGCCGCTGGAAGTGGAGTACAGGGAGAGCCGATTGCGGTTGAACTGAAGCTTATCCTTAAGCGTTGCCTATATATTCAGGTCGCTCTTATTTCCCTTGAGTGTAGTATCTATGGCCAATTATCCGCCGTCCACAGTTCAACCGTCATTTGTAGTCATTAAGTCATTTGGCTTCGCCGTCATTTAAATGACGATAAATGACGACAAATGACAATAAATGACCTATAAGTGGCGGACGGTAGCTTTAAAAATCTCTGCTACACTCAGCGATAATATGAGCGATTCAGGTTGCGTGTTACGTATATGTTAGGGTATACTTAGTGTGGAGAGAGAACTCTCCGGATCTTGACTTCATCGGGGGTGATTCTTTTTGATACCCGATCTGCTTTACAGACGAAGGCTAAACGCCGCCATAGCCATATCGCTTCTGTTACATTTGATAGCAGCCCTTATATATATGCTTTATCCGCGCGAGTATCAACCCGTTACCGAAAAAGGCGTCGCCGTTGACGTGATAAAGGTGGTCGCACAGCCCATAAAGAGGAAACCCAAGCTCAAGGAACCGGTCAAGATGGTGTTCAATCCGCGCAAGGACGTCGGCAGACCGGATCCCAGCAAGCTCGCCAAGGCCTCACCCAGCAGGATAACAGAGGTGATAAGGCTAAGCGATCGTGTGCCGTTTAGGAACGTGGAGATAAACCAGGCGGAACAGGCCGACGTGACGCCTCTGGTTATGACCTACGCCAATCTGAATGAACCGGATACCTCTCTCCTGTCCGGCCCCGTCTCTCTCAAAGGACCAGAGGATGGCAGGGGTATAGTGACGGGAAGGGTCAGGGTGCCGGGACATGGAAGAAACGGGCTGTCGCTCGTTGACTCGGAGGGCACCAGCACAGAAGGCCTTCTCGGCGGTGGCGATGATGCCAGCCAAGGGGTGGCCGATGATCTCGGGATGATCAAATTCATAGATGAGCAATCGGGGACGCAGAGGGTAGTCTACTGCTTGGACGTCTCTTCCAGCATGGGGATAGCCGGGTTAAATAAGCTTCAGCTGGCGATCAGATCCATCAGAGCCTCACTTCTGAATCTCAAGGAGGAGGATAGCTTCAACATCGTCACCTTCTCCAGCACCGTTTCCAAGATGAGCAGGAACATGCTCGAGGCGAACATGAAGAACATAGATAAAGCCTTCGCCTTCCTGCGCGAATACCTTATAAAGGATATCAGCAATAATCTCGGAACGGACATATTGGGGGCAGTGCTTGAGGCGCTGAAGATGAACCCGACCGTGGTGGTGCTCGTCACGGACGGCATGCCGACCCCGGGTGGGGGCAGGGGCGATATCGTGACCGATATCGAGCAGATAACCGATGCCGTCATGGCTGCAAATAGGAGCAAGGCCAAGATATATTCCGTGGGATTGGAGATGGATCTCAGAAGCTCCCCTGGAATCGCCCTGCTTAAAAGGCTCGCCGATGTAACCGGTGGCAGGCTCAAAAACATCACGCGCGATGAGCTGCTTAAATCCTATTACAGATCCACCTCTATGCCCTAAACGACCGTCATCCGTTATTCGCCGCTTGCCGTTCGCTCCGAAGGGTAGAACCACCTGAACATCATCTCCAACACGTCAACCGATCTCGGCCCAGGTCTGTTAAGCATATCCGGATCGAAGGGGTATATCCTTCCCTCCTTGACCGCTTTAACGCTCCTGTATTTCGACCAGAGTGGTAGATCGACCGCCTTATCGTTTGAGATCATACCCGCCACGATAATCACATCGGGGTTATCCCTGATCAATTCCTCTCCACTGAACTGAAACCAGTGTTGTTTCGATCCGTGCGCGATGTTTACGCCACCCGCCTTCTCTATCAGGTCATCTATATAGGTTCCCGATCCGGCCGTCCACAGCTCCGTCGGCCCGATGCAGTAGAAGACCTTGACCCTTCTGTCAGGTGGGATCTCCCTCACCCTTGAGCGGATCGCTTCGACCCGTTCGCGTAGCCTTTCAACCGTTTCACGGGCCTTTTTTACCTTGCCGGTCACCTGCCCGAGCTCGATCAGCGTGTCGAGTATTCCGTCAACCGTCTGAGGGTTGATGACATAACAGGAGATCCCCAGTGACGAGAGCTTATCTACGACTCCCCTGTTATATCCGTCCGCTGTGGCGACAACGAGATCGGGATTGAGCGAGAGGATTGCCTCGAGGTTCGGATTATAATATCCACCGATTTTTGGCTTTTTCAGGGCTGCGGGAGGATAATTGCAGTAATCGGTCACCCCTACGATCTCATCCTCCAACCCGATGGCGAACAGCATTTCCGTCACGCTAGGAGCCATCGAGACGATCCTATGAGGGGGAAACCTCACCTTGACCCTCCGATCGAGTTGATCCCTGAACATCTTCACTCCACCTGTGTTAAGTTCCACTTTGTCTTTAGAACATCCCGTCATGAAGATAACGGTTAAAAGTAAGATCATCAGGGCGACTATCGATCGTTTCATCTCTCGGTCCTCGCGGATGGGACTGTCATTGCCATATCATTATAACCATCTCATCCTGGTGAATCAAGTTGTAGGGGCGAGGCATTCATTCAAGGAGAAATGCCTCGCCCCTGCAATTAGCAGATGGAGGCAGACGTTGTATTTCGAAGCTCCGTGTGGTAAAATACCGTCTGGATTTAAGCTTGCAA
>CAZHVH010000339.1:0-4139 GCA_964535855.1 uncultured bacterium | reverse complement strand
TCATCACGGAAAATCGCATTCGTATTCGACCGCACATACGGTTGATATGAACATGAAATTCTTCATCCGGACATATGGTTGTCAGATGAACGAGAGCGATTCCGAGCGAATCGCCTGGCTCCTCACGCGGAGAGGTTATAAGAGGACTTCGGATGAGACCGAAGCCGACCTCATCATCCTCAATACGTGCGCCGTTAGAGATTCGGCCGAAAGGAAGGTCTGGGGCAAGCTGGGAAGATTGAAGGATCTCAAACGACGTAAACCCGATCTGCTCATAGCCGTCGGCGGATGTATGGCCCAAAGCTACGGCGAGGAGATAATCAGAAGGTTCCCACATGTCGATCTGGTCTTCGGCACGAGAAGTTTCGTAAAATTACCCGATCTGATCGACGAAAGGCTCTCGGCCGGACGGGCGGTGGTGGATCTATCCGAATCATCCCCGTTCCAGTTCACCCCTCAATTGAGGGGGAACAGGATTAAAGCGTGGGTGAATATCTCCACCGGCTGCGATAATTTCTGCAGCTACTGTATCGTTCCATACGTCCGAGGCAGGGAGAGACACAGGCCGGTCGATGAGATATTGGGTGAGATCGAGGGATTAGCCCGCGAGGGATATAAGGAGATCACGCTTCTCGGTCAAAATGTCAACTCATATCGCTGGAAGGACGTATCATTTTCCGAGCTTTTGAGGATGGCGAACGAAATCGAGGGAATAGAGAGGATAAGGTTCATCACGTCGCATCCCAAAGATGTGCCCGACGATCTGATCGAGGCGATGGCGGAACTGGAGAAGGTATGTGAACATCTTCATCTCCCGGCCCAGTCGGGGGCGAACTCGATCCTCAGGCGGATGAACCGAAGGTATACGAGGGAGAGGTATCTCGATATCGTTCGCAAGCTCAGGAAGGAGATACCGCACGCCGCTATAACGAGCGATTTCATCGTCGGTTTCCCCGGTGAGGGCGAGGAGGATTTCGAGGAAACACTATCGCTTGTGGAGGAGGTCCGATTCGACTATGCCTTCTGCTACAGATATTCCGATCGGCCGGGGACAAAGGCGGCCTCGATGGAGGGGAAAATACCGGAACACCTCAAGCGCAGGAGACTTGAGAGATTGATCGATCTGACCAAAAGGATCGCCCTGGAGAAAAACAGCGATCTTCTCGGCGACGTGGTTGAGGTGCTGGTCGAGGACGTCAATCCGAAGGTGAAGGGAGAGCTCATGGGCAGGACGAGGACGAACAAGATCGTCTTTTTCAGGGGAAACGAGGATATGATCGGCTCCACCTTAAAGGTGAGGATCACGGAGGCATCATACTGGTTCTTAAAGGGTGAAATCCATGGAGATCCCCGATTCCTGGATCAGTCTGGCCGATAAAGTCGTGGGAAAAGGGAGAATCGCGATTCTCATAGGCGGGGTTGATACCGGCAAGACGACCCTGTGCCGGTATCTGATCGGTGAAGCGACGAAAGCGGGGATAAAATCGGCCGCAGTAGATGCAGATGTGGGGCAGTCGTGGATCGGCCCTCCGACATGTATAGGGATGAAGCTCATATCGAACGAGGGGGATTTAAACGAAGAGCCGGATAGGCTGTATTTCGTCGGCTCCATATCACCTCCCGGACATCTTCTCGACTGTGTCGTCGGCACGAAGCTCCTGGTTGAAGAGGCTTTATCATCGGGCGCGGAGTTCGTGGCTATCGACACAACAGGTCTGATCGACGGGGATATCGGCCTCGCCCTTAAACGGTCTAAGATCCTCTCGATCTCCCCGACCGATATCGTCCTCATACAGGTGAGAGGTGAGCTCGAGCCGCTCGCCGGGGAGATCGAATCCGTTCGAAGGTGGCGGATACACAGGTTGAGAAGGGCCGATCAGGTGATGAGAAAATCCCGCGATCACAGGATCTCACACCGCAGGGCGATGTTCGAGGGATACTTCTCGAAGTGCGTTCCGATCGATTTCAATTTCACCGAGCTCAGGTCACAAAGATCCCTTTTCCTAAACGGCAGGCCGCTTTCGGATCGGGAGATGAGATCGCTTTCCCAGCTGATCGACGACATCGTCCTCTACGCTGAAGTCTCTGGAGACCACCTGTTCGCAGTAACCCCCGACCGCGTGGTGAGGGAAAAGGCGGAGAGGGTTTGTCGTGCGATGAATCTGAGACGGCTTGAGCTGAGACAGCCGGAATGGTTTGAGGGACTTCTCGTCGGACTGCTCGATCGGGATGGACGTGTAATATCGCTCGGTATCATCGAGAGGGTGGATTTCGCCTCTCGTAGGCTGACGATCAGATGTCGAAACGGCTCTGAAAGGGCGGCGATCCTCCAGTTCAGCAGGTTCAGGGGGATTTGAAATGCTGAGAAGGCTTTCGAGATACATAAAGCCTCACATAGGGATGATCATCGCCGCCACCATATGCGCCAGCCTCATAGCGCTGTGCGACATGGTTTACGTCCACATCCTCGCCGATACGGTCGATAACCTCAAAGCGCTTACCTCTAGCCAGGGCAAGCAGGTCCAGTTCTCCTTTTTCAGCTTCAAGGGACATTTTAACGGTTTGACCTTTCAGGTTGGAAGCGTGGGGGATGCGATGTGGGCGATAGGGATCGTGCTGGGACTGATGTTGGTAGCGGTGACCGCTAAGGGACTCTTCTCATACGCCCATACCTATCTCACCTCCCGCGTCGCCTATAAGGTGATAACCGAGCTGCGAAACGACATGTATTTTAAGATCACGATGGCTCCCCTCAGCAGGTTCGCCGGCGAAAAGGCCGGAGATCTGATATCGCGGGTCATAGATGACGTCAACGTGGTGCAGGGTACTATCGCATCTATCTCCACCGTCCTGCGCTCATCGGTGACGCTCGTCATATTCGTCACGATGATGTTTCTGAAGGATTGGCTGCTAACCCTGCTGGCGATAGCCGTCCTGCCGCTTCTCGGATACATGATCAGGCGGTTCGGCGAGAGGATAAAGGCGACCAGCAGGCATGTTCAGATGAGGATGTCCGACATAGCCAGCCAGCTGCAACAGACGATCTTCGGCATCAAGATCATAAAGAGCTTTACCGCCGAGGAGGCCGAGATAGATAGGTTCAGAGAGGTGAACAGACAGAAATACAGGTTGATGATGAAGAGGATGAGGATGAGGGCGCTCCTGCCGGCTCTGGTTGAGTTCCTGACAGCATTTGGAATAGCACTGGTCTTCGGATTCGGATGTTATAGGGTTCTGACGGGAAAGCTCTCCACGGGATGGTTCTTCGGATACATAGCGATGATGGGTATGGTCTTCAAACCGGTCAGGGATCTGGGGAATTTCAACGCTGCCCTTCAACAGGCGATGGCCTCCTTCGAGCGGATCATGTATGTGCTTGACATGAGCGGGGAACCTCACGATGATCCCGATGCGGTTGAGCTGAAAGATGAGATCAGAGGCGAGATAGAGTTCAGAGATGTGTCGTTCAGATACGGGGAGGAGCCGGTTTTAAGGGGGATTAACCTCAAGGTTGCCCCCGGTGAAAGGGTCGCCCTTGTGGGCCCCAGCGGAGCGGGGAAAACCACCCTTGTGAACCTGATACCCAGGTTTTACGAGCCCACCTCCGGTGAGGTCCTGATAGACGGCATACCGGTCAGGAAGATAAAGCTCTCCTCGCTCAGAAAGCTCATAGGTATGGTCCCTCAGGAGATGATACTTTTCAACGGCACGATCTACGATAACATCATATTCGGCAGGCCGGAGGCGGACGAAGAAGAGGTGCTTGAGGCGGCTAAAAGGGCGAACGCGCATGATTTCATCCTCAAACTGCCCAAAGGGTATAGAACCGTCGTGGGCGATAGGGGGATGAAACTCTCAGGCGGCCAACAACAACGGATCTCGATCGCCCGCGCCATCCTGAAGGATCCGAAGATATTGTTGCTTGATGAGGCCACCTCGTCGCTCGATACGGAATCGGAGAGGTTGGTCCAACGTTCGCTCGAGGAGCTGATGAAGGGAAGAACCACCCTCATCATCGCCCATAGGCTCTCGACCGTCATGAACGCCGATAGGATAGTCGTCATCAAGGACGGAAGGATAATCGAAACGGGACGGCATGATGAGCTTATCGCTAAGGGCGGTTTCTATAAAAGGCTCTG
>CAZHVH010000338.1:0-4143 GCA_964535855.1 uncultured bacterium | reverse complement strand
AGCGAAAGAAGGAGGAAATGAAATGCAGGTTGGAATGATAGGATTGGGACGCATGGGGATGAACATGTCACGACGCCTCCTTAAAGGCGGACATGAGGTTGTGGTCTACAACCGAACTAGGGATAAGGTGAAACAGATGGAGGAGGAAGGGGCGATCGGCTCCTACTCCCTGGAGGAACTCGTCCGCAAATTAACCCCTCCCAGGGTCACCTGGATGATGCTTCCGGCAGGGAAGGTGACCGATGAGCACGTCGAACTCCTGTCCGATCTGCTCTCTCCCGGCGATATACTGGTGGACGGGAGTAACGGCTTTTATAAGGACGACATCCGCCGCGCCGAGAAGCTGAGACCTAAGGGGATACATTATATGGATGCAGGGGTGTCGGGAGGAATATGGGGCTTGAAGATGGGATACTGTATTATGGTCGGCGGCGATGAATCGGACTTCAGATCGATCGAACCTCTGCTCAGGAGCCTCGCGGCGGAGGAGGGATACCTTTACTGCGGACCGACGGGCGCGGGGCATTTCGTTAAGATGGTCCACAACGGAATAGAATATGCCATTATGGAGGCATATGGCGAGGGATTCGAGCTGCTTAAAGCGTCGCCCTACGGCGAAAAACTCGACCTCGCCAAAATCGCCCATCTGTGGAATCGAGGAAGCGTCATAAGATCCTGGCTGCTTGAGCTTTTGGAATCGGTTTTCAAAGAAGACCCCGATCTCTCCTCGATCAGGGGATACGTGGAGGATTCAGGCGAGGGAAGATGGACGGTGAAGGAGGCGGTTGATATGGCGATATCCGTGCCGGTTATAGCCCTTTCACTTTTCAAGAGGTTTCAGTCCAGGCAGGAGGACCTCTTCTCCGATAGGATCCTTGCCGCCCTGCGTAGGGAGTTCGGCGGACATGCTGTCAGGCAAGGGTGATCCATTACCCTTGTCTATCTGTCTTCCGTTAACCGCTGTATTTTTGGGGCGAACTGCGTATCATAAAGCCGCTGAAGGTGATGGGGTAGGGAATGGTCCGATGTGATGAGTACCAGACGCGTGAGTTCAACCCGCCCCAGATACAGCTTCAGCTTTTTTCCCTCCCTCTCCCACGATATGGGTTGTATGCCTCGATGGGTGATCTCGAGGATCTCCTGTGGGCGAAGCCAGGCGGGAAGGCGAAACGTCACCACAGCTTGTTCCAACGGTCGCACCACGGTGCCCACTCGGTCGCTGGCGTAATCCTCGTTCACACAGATCAAAACCACGGTGTCCAATCCGGCCAGCAGACTTCGAACCCACAGCCGTCGGGATCCCGCCACAGGCAGAGAAGCCGGACAGCTCCGCACGAGCACCGGTCCCGCCGTGCGCACTTCGGCGCCCAGGAGACCGATCTCCCGCCAAAGCGCCCTTGCCTGGGGGTCGTCCGCCCCGACTCCGAGATATGGAGGGATCGGCGTATACCACCAGTAGGAGAGTCCCTTTGCGCCCGCCGCCAGCGCATAATACACCTCGACCCGTTTCTCCTGCGGGGTGGCAAAACGGAACGGTTCCCCCTCCTCGATGTGATGCACCGAGTTCAGAATCAGATGTAGGGGTTTAGGCGCGCACGCCAATTGACACACGCATTCTCTCGCTCTCAATTCCTCATCGAATTTGTTCCAGGTTATATTCATTCCGCCGTTTCCTGCAATAGATGAGATCGGCTGGGTTAAAAACCCAGCCGGAAGTTCTCATTTTTTCAATTCGCCCCAGATCGAAGCAAGTTTTCCCATGGGCTCGACAGAGGTGGGCAGCTTCATGACTAGCTGAATCTCATCAGCGGTAAGAGCGCGGTTATAAATCCTTATCTCATCTATTATCCCGTTGAAGAAGTCATAGGGGTTAGAGGTATCCGTCTTCTTGATCGCACCGATGCCGAGGTGTTTGTTAGTAACGCTTATCTTTCCCGCTCTGGGTTTGCTATCGGTTTCGACGCCATCCACGTAGAGATGTTCGGCTTTGCCGTCATATGTGATGGCAACGTGATGCCACTCTCTGAGCGGTGTTGGTTTGGAATCATAGAGTGAGCCGATCCAACCGTTAACGTGTACATCTCCCGAAAGTTTGCTCGCCCTTACCTTGATGAGGTAGGCGTCGCCCTTATAGACCAGCTTTCGCTCACCGCTGGCGGGTATATTATAGGCGTTAACCCACGCCATTAGCGTCAGCTCATCGGTAAGGTCGAGAACGGGGTTATCCTTGACGAATACGAAGTCATCAACTCCATCAAACTCCAGAGCTTTCCCTGATCTGCCTTCGACCCACTTAGGGTCCCCCTTTATCTCGCCGTTAACGCCGTGGCCCGTTTCGTCCACAACGTCGCCGTTAAGTGGCCAGTATACGACGAGGTTTTCCTCAAACGGTTCGCTCGAATAGGCGATCGCTGTCATAAGCCACAAGGCGGATATCACAGCTATTGCTGAAAGCGCAAGCGTGGATCTCATTTGGCCTCCTCCTCGAGATCATATTAACAGCATATTTAGGATACAACAGTTTAAAGCGAGGAATCAATAGGTAATCCTCCTTTTCAGATCCTGCTATCAGCGGGTTGACTTGGAATTCCGAGTCTGGTATAACCCTATCGGCGTTGGGAGAGGATGTACGACGAAGGAGGTGTCAGGCGTGTTGAGATCGATTTGGACCGTGACTTTCCTCATACTCATCTCGTGTGCGGCCGCGAGTATGTCCGGGGGAAAGCGGCAGCCTGAAGGCGATAGCGGCATAGCCGCAAGATACCCCGGAGATAAGGGAATCGAAAACGATCCGAACGTCGTCTTCATCGAGAAGTTCGACGAAGGATCGCTGGAAGCGGTCTTCAAACGGTGGAATAGCGTTGGTGGTAAGGAGAGGTGAGAGATGACCTACTACAAAGATGTGCCTTACCCTCAAGATATGACCGATAAGATCGAGGATGAAAGGATTGCCGGATCGGAGGTCAAAAGGCTTCTCCGGATCGGCGATAAGCTCTGGATCATCGCCAAGGAGCGTCTCTCCGTTTTTGCACCCGAAGGGCGACGGATCTCAACCTCATCGGAAACCCCTTCACCGGTCAACAGCGCCCTTCCCTGGGGAGGGTCGGTACTTCTGGCATCGGATGACGGGATATGGCGCGTTTACCTTTCAGAGGAGGATGAGCTGAGCTTTGAGCGCGAGGTCGAATCGGAGGAGCCGATCCTGGATCTGGATCGCCGCGGCGATGATCTGATATGTCTGCTTCCGCACCATGTGGCGCTTCTGAACGGGGATCGGCTTGAGATCATGGCCGAACTTCCGCCGTTTAAGACAGGCACCGTCCTGAAGGTGCATCCCAAAACGGGCGAGATATGGGTCGGAACCGATAGGGGACTGGGCCGCCTGAGCGGTGGAGAGTGGCGGTGGTATACGTATGCCGGCAGCGGCCTACCACAGAACCACGTCCGCGATATCCAGATCGACGGTTCCGGGCTGCTTTGGATAGCCACCAGGGAGGCTCCAACCCTTTTCAACGGCAGGGACGGATGGTTCCCCTTCTGGCTTAACGTCAGGATACCTTACGGAGACACACGGTGCATAGCCTTCGGAGGAGGGGGTGAGGTCTGGTTCGGAACTGACAGAGGTGTGATTAAACTGCACGAGGGGATATGGCGGCTATATTGTGGACGGCGATGGCTGCCAGGCGATATGGTTCATGCGATGGTCTGGGACGGTAAGGACGGGGTATGGGTCACCACCGAAGGTGGATTGGCACACCTTCACACCCGAATAATGACTCTGGAGGAGAAAGCCGAGCACATCGAGAGGATCAGAGCGGCAAGACATGACCGGAACGGATGGGTTTCACACTGTGAATTCCCCCGACCGGCCGACTTCGAGAACTTCATCCATGAGGCCAGCGACAACGACGGACTGTGGACGGGCGTGTATCTCGCCGCAGAGTCGTTTAGATGGGCGGTGACGAAGGACGGTGAGGCCCGCCGATACCTCAAGAGATCCCTCAGGGCGCTGGCTTTCCTGGAGGAGATCACCCCTATCCTCGGCTTCGTAGCGAGGGCAGCAAGAAGGGTAGACGAGTCCCGATCCCGTAAATCCGGTGGAGAGTGGCACCTGAGCGAGGATGGACGGTGGGAGTGGAAGGG
>CAZHVH010000337.1:0-4152 GCA_964535855.1 uncultured bacterium | reverse complement strand
GATTCACCCCCTCTTTATGTGCTGTCAGATATTTTTTCATCGGCGCAATTATACAACAAAAGTTGGTTCTTCGCCATAAATTGTGATAAAAGGTCAAGCTTGAAAAGCAACTGGGAACCGCCTATACTCTCTTTAGGTTGCAAAACCACGAGAGGAGGCGAGTTCCCAGATGCGAAACAATTGTATCACAATTTCGCTTGATTTGCGACAGGCCTATGGGTATCGTGACTTTGAGCATTTCCGACTCCGAATCCTGACCCTGGCAGCGTAAGCCATCTCAGTGCACACTTGAGACTCGGCCTAGGTCATATCTCCCCTATGATGCGGATCTTGGCCGGCATCAGACACAAGACCCTAGACTCAAGATTCTCACAACCAACTTCTAACCTCTGGGTCTTGATTCGTCATACCAATCTGGAGTCTTGTGTCCAGAGTCTTGTATCTGATCGCAATCCCCCATGAAGCGGGTCTTGGTTTGTCACCTGAATCACCTCGCTTCCTGATTGAAAAGCCCTACTACAAATCCTTGACGGTGTGAGGAAGGCTGTGTTAAGATTAGTGGCGGAAAACTTCACCTCGGCGGTGTCAACATGTCCGAACTCAGATGGCATCCGATTCTCGAGGAGTGGGTGATCGTCTCAACCCATAGACAGAAACGCACCTTTATGCCGCGCAAGGAGGAATGTCCGCTTTGCCCCGGAGGGGTGGAGATACCGGATAACTTCGACATCGTGGTCTTCGAAAACCGATTTCCCTCCCTCATGCGCAACCCGCCAGAGCCGGACCTCGAAGGCGATGATCTCTATAAGGTCGCCCCGGCAAAGGGAATTTGCGAGGTCGTGGTTTACACACCTAAGCATGAGGGAACCCTGACGGATCAACCTCTGCAGAAGATATACAACCTCATCAGGGTATGGAAGGATAGATATGAGGAGCTCGGCTCGCGCGATTTCATCAAATACGTCTTCATATTCGAAAATAAAGGGGAGGTGATCGGGGTCACGCTCCACCATCCACACGGCCAGATCTATGCCTTCCCCTATATTCCGCCTAAGATCGAGCGAGAGCTGAGCTCCAGCTTGAAGTTCTATGAAAAACACGGGAGATGCATCTTCTGTGAGATCCTAGATCGTGAGATGGGAGAGGGAAGGAGGATCGTCTTTGAAAACGATCTGTTCGTGGCTTTCATCCCCTTCTTCGCCAGATACCCATATGAGGTCTACATCATGCCCAAGGAGCATCTTCGTTCTCTAGCCCAGTTCGACGACGCCCATCAGATGTCGCTCGCCCGGATACTGAAGGTAATCCTTATGAAATTCGACAACCTCTTCGGCTTCTCCCTTCCCTACATAATGGTGATGCATCAGGAGCCCACGACGGGGGAAATCTATGACCATTACCATTTCCACATAGAGTTCTATCCGCCGCATCGGGCAAGGGATAAGCTCAAATATCTGGCAGGATGTGAGTCGGGCGCGGGCAGCTTCATAAACGACACGGCCGCAGAGGAAAAGGCCGCTGAGCTGAGGGAAAAACCGCCTCATTCGGAGGAGGAACTGGAATGATCGATAGGATCGGTCTGATCGAAAAGTTCAAGGAGACCTTCGGATTCGAGCCCCAATTGATCTCGCGAGCCCCTGGCAGGGTAAACCTCATCGGAGAACACACGGACTACAACGATGGGTTTGTGCTCCCCGTCGCACTTGAGATGAGCGTCTATATCGCCGCTTCGGGCAGGGATGACCGTAAGGTTGTGCTCAGATCGCTCGATTTCGATCAAACCGTCGAGTTTAGCCTGGATCGGATCGAGCGGGATGAGGAGCATCCGTGGAGCAACTATCCCAGAGGGGTGGCATATGTGCTTCAGGAGGAGGGATACAGGCTGAGGGGGATGAACGGGGTCATCAGCGGCGATGTCCCCCAGGGGGCCGGCTTGAGCTCTTCGGCTGCCCTTGAGCTCTCATCGGCCATGGCTTTCCTGGCGGTCTCCTCCGACCTTCAGATCCCCATACCGGTTTTGGCGAAATTATGCCAGAGGGCTGAAAACCAATTCGTCGGCGTCAACTGTGGGATCATGGATCAGTTCATATCGGCCGCCGGGCGAAGAGGACATGCCCTCTTCCTGGACTGCCGATCCCTGGAATACGAGCTCATACCTCTCAACTTAAACGGATATAGGATCGCCATCTGTAACACGATGGTCAAAAGGGAGTTAGCCGGATCGGAGTACAACGTCCGCCGCTCCGAATGCGAGGAGGGGGTCAGGATAATGCAAAGGCGATATCCGCATATCAAAGCCCTGAGGGACCTCACCTCGGAGATGTTCAAGAGATATGCCGATGATCTTCCTCCCATCATAAGGAGGAGATGTGGCTATGTTATCAGGGAAAACGAGAGGGTTCTTAAGAGCATTGAAGCCCTTAAGGCAGGGGATTTACGTGGGTTCGGCGAGCTGATGAACCTCTCACATGAGGGGCTTAAGGAGGAGTATGAGGTGAGCTGTCTCGAACTGGACACGATGGTCGATCTGGCGAGAAGCGTCGATGGGGTGCTGGGGGCAAGGATGACGGGCGCCGGATTCGGCGGCTGCACGGTCAATCTGGTCTCCGAAGGCTCAGTGAGGAGCTTCATATCCAGGGTCAAGGAAGGATATAGGAGGAAAACGGGAATCACACCTGAGATCTACATCAGCGACCCCGCGAACGGGGCGGAGGTGGTGAGATTATGAGGCTTCGGATATCGGTTTCCTTCCTGATCTTAGCGACTATATCCCTTTCAGGCTGTCTGATGGTCGGCAAGGATTTCGTCATGACGCCCGCTCCGACCCGAAACGCCGTCATCTTTCCCCTTTCAGGCGGCATCGGGATAGAGAAGGAGGGGGTGATCGCCGTAGCGCTGCCGATCAATAACATCAAGGAGATGGATGCCTTTGCTTTGATCCTCGTCAACAAACGGGACCACTGGATCTCCTTCTACAAGAAGGACTGCATCCTCTTCGATCAGAAGGGCAATGAGATTAAACCGTTCAAGGATGAGGAGGCCAAGGCGAAACTCAGCAGGGGCATCAAGCCCTCCATTCCCCTGCCCTTCCGATCGGAGGTCCTCAGATGGCGTAAGGATGTGATCACCGCCCCGGGCACCACGCTTCTGCCGGTGGAAAATCCGGAAAAACTCTCCATACTCCCCGATCACAAGCTAAGGGTCTTCCTGTATTTTAAGAAACAGAGCGTCACCTCATCGCAGCTCACCCTCATAGTGCCTAAAGTGTTCGATGAGGTGACAGGCGAGAAGATCTCCTTCGCCTTCAGGTTTAAGGTTGAAAAGCGCTGATCTCCTGATCATCATAGCATCGATATTTCTCTCGGGCTGTCTCGGGATGAGCGTCTCCCCCAGGCCGGTTTCGAACTTGGAAGGGATCGAACTGGTTGGGGAGATACACCAGTTCAGCCAGCCCAGAGGCATAGATGTGGGGCCTGACGGAAGAATATACGTCGTCGATGCCGGAAGCGATCTCCTGGCCGTTATCTCACCTAGCAACAGGAAGGTAGAGAGTTTCGGCGGATCGGGATGGCGCGTCGGCGAATTCCGTCGGCCGATGGATGTCGCACATAATCCGCTCACACCCTCTCAGGTCTACCTCCTGGATTCAGGGAACGACAGGGTGCAGAAAGGCGATCTGATCGAAGGGAGGTTCTCGATCGTAGGCTCACAGACCCTCTCACTGAGCTCCCCGCGCGGGCTGGACGTCGACACGATGGGAAACCTGTACATCGCCGATACCGGAAATCACAGGGTGATCAGATTTAACCCGATGACCGGGAACCTGATGGAGCTGCTGGTCGGCCAACTGAGAGAACCTTTGGATGCATCCGTGGGCCAGAGATCGATCTACATATTGGACGGATCGACCCTCTTCGTCTGCGACAGATTAGGGAACATGACAGCGAGCCTGAAACTGCCGCCCGACGGTGAGTATAGCTCGGTATGCGCGTGGAGATCCGGGGCGATGGTCGCCGATCGAAGCGGCAGGTTGGTCCTGACGGACGATCGGCGGATACAGATCCTGATCGATAGAACGTTGAGAGGGATCTACGGGCTTGCGGTTTTCAGGGATATCCTCTACGCCACATACGATGACGGACGTATCAGGAT
>CAZHVH010000336.1:0-4248 GCA_964535855.1 uncultured bacterium | reverse complement strand
CCGATCGAATCGAGGGGAAATGTTACCCCCTTTACTTTGCCTACCCCCCTGAGATGGGAGGCAACACCTCCCCTGTTTTTTGGAATTATACACCCTTACCCTTACAAAACTCTTACAAGCTATTGTGAACTGTTCGGAAGGGGATGGGTTAGCTACGGAATCTCTCGAAAACAATAGAGGAGGGCTTGTTCCTGATTCATCAAACGGCCGGCTTCGAAGGCTTCCCTGAGCTCAGCTTCGCCTATGATCTCCTGCAGCGAAGCTTCAAGCTCCTCCGCATCGGATGGTTTGGCATACAATGAGGCGATTCCCAGCAGGCACGCTGCCCGTTCTAATCGTCCTTCCACCATTTCTATCCGCGCAAGGCCGTATATCGGTTTGTAAGCGTAATTCTTAAAGATCGTCTTTTGAGCGGATTCCAGGCTCAGAAGGTAATAGCTCCGGGCGGTTTTCATATCGCCTTTCTTAAAGGCCATCTGGCCGAGGAGGACCTGAACGACAGATATGCTGGCGTGGTCTTGAAGCTCTTTGAAGAGAGAAAGGGCCTCTTCCAATAAGGTTTGCGCTTCAGCCCTGCGGCGATTAACGAGGTGTCTGCCGAGGTGAAGAAGCGCTGTCGCCACCCCATGTGTTGATCTTATCTCACGGGCGATCCGCAAGCTCTCACGGAAGAGGGGTTCCGCCCTCTCCAGATCACCGTCCTCCGCCATCAGCTCGCCCAGTCTCAACAGACAGGCTCCAATCATCCGTCGGTAATTTAGCTCCCGAGCTAACGCGAGGCTTTGCTCTAAAAGGCATCGCATCTCCTCGCGTTTATCTCTCATGAATGACACAATGGCGAGATGATAGATCGATGTGCAGGCGGTTCGTCTATCGCCCAGATCACCGCTTAGATCGAGGCTTAACCTCAGGTTACGCTCTCCCTTGTCGAGGTCCCCACAGTGGTAAGCCAATATCCCTATCTTCAATAACGCTTGAACGCGCAATTCATCCGGTATATCAGCGCATCTTTCGAACGCCCTTTCTGACACCTGCAATCCTTCATCCCAGTAATTTCGAATCGTCCAGAAGTCAACCAGAGCGAGTGAAAGGCGCAGGGCATCTTGAGGCAAGTGATTTACCCCCCATCTCAGAGCTTCCCTCAAGTTCTCCAGGTCAGCCCCTAGACGGTTCAAATAGAGGGACTGGGGACCATCCTCAGATAAGGTCTCGACCAGTTCCACGAAGTACTCCAGATGCCGCCGTTTCAATCTCGACCGCTCCTCCGGTAGGAGCTTCTGATCCGCATACTCCCGTAATGTCTCCAACATACCAAACCGAATCTCATCATGCTGCTCCTCCGTTGTGATCATCGAGCACTCTCGAAGCTGAGCCAGATAATCCAACGCCATAGGTTCCTGACAGATAACCTCCGCGGCTTCCAAACTCCATCCGCCTCGGAATATCGAGAGCCGAGCGAAGAAACGACGCAGATCGGGGGAGAGAAGCTCGTAGCTCCAATCGATAGCGGCTTGTAGGGTCCGGTGGTGAGGAACGGCATGTCTCTGTCGGCTCGACAACCACTCAAAACGTCTCCTCAGCCGTAAAAGCATCTGGGCGGGAGTGAAAACCTGAGCCCATGTCGCTGCAAGCTCCAGCGCAAGGGGAATCCCATCGAGTTTTGCACATAGTTCCGCCAGTGCCTTCATGTTTCGTCTCGTCACCTGAAAATCGGGTCTCACCGATCGGGCGCGGTCTATAAAAAGCTGGACACTTGCCAACGAGAGAAGTTCTTCAAGATTTTCCTCCCCTTTTGGGATAGGAAGAGGCATGATAGCAAGTTCATACTCCCCTTTTAAGTTCAACCGTCTTCGGGAGGTCACCAGGCAGTAAAGCTCACTTGCAGATTCGAGAAGCTTTTGGACCATCGAGGTTCCTTTCGGAAGGAGATGCTCGAAGTTGTCCAGAACAAGCAAGCTCCGTCGATGCCTGAGCGCTTCAACGACTTGATCCATCGGCCTCAGGCCGGGTGCTCTTTCCAACCCCATGGAGTCCAGGATTTGATCCGCTATCAGATGGGGATCTGAGATAAAAGCCAGCGGGACGAACCAGATGGCACCGTGAAAGTCATCTGACAGCCGCCGGGCAACCTCTAACGCCAACCTTGTTTTCCCGCTCCCGGCTGCTCCGGTCAACGTTATCAGCCGATGTCCATCGGAGATGATCAATCGTTCAAGCTGCTTCATCTCGTCCTCTCGACCGAAAAACAGCGTTAGCTGTGCCGGTAAATTGTTCCCATATCCCTTTTCCATCTTCAGCGGCGGGAATTTCCTGAACGGCATATCGGGATAGCAGATTTGGAAGAACCGCTCGCCATGCTCGGCCCACGGGGGACGGTAGACTCCCAGATCTAACAGACGAATCCTCGCATCAAGTATCTGGGTGGCCAGCGATGCTGTCCGCTCGGAACACACGATCTGACCGTCGTGCGAGGCCTTCAATATCTCACACACGTTCCGCAGAACATTCCCACAGTACTCCTCGCCCTCCAACTTTACCTCGCCTGTATCCAGGGCGATTCTGACCTTGAGATCATCCACAAATTCCAACCGAGCGGATATCCCCTTTTGAAGCTCAACCGCACACTCAACGGCATCGCTCACATGTTCGAAGGCCACCAACGAGATATCAGCTGTCTCCCGCACCTTATATCCTCTGTATCGAAGAAGGACTTGGTCCCGCAGTTCGTGATACCTCCTTAAGACAGGGGTAAATGACCTTCCAAGTTGCTCCCTCAATGCCCTGGCATTCCCTATTCCGGCCAACATGAAGGTGACGGTACCCGTCGGTTTAACAGATAAGCCCATCTTTTGTAAAGTATAGGGCTCCAGAGTGGAGGTTCCAAGTCCCAATGTCCGCTCTTTGATCTCCGCGGCGAGTCGCTGGATTCGAGGGGATAGAAGGCTCTCGGCCTCCTCATCTTCCTGCCTTTTCAATGTCTGCTGTAGTGTATGATAATGTCGAAGGGCTTCCAATGGTTGTCCCGAAACGACATAAAGACGCATCAGTTCATAATGATTCTCCTCCCAGGACGGTCCTACTTGAACGGCGAGCCGAGCATAACGGAGGGCTTCGTCGAGCCTGTTCCTTTCTTCAAGGTGCGAGATCAGTTCGTGAACCGCCTCCTGAAAGAGATTCGCCAGTCGATGTTGCTCAAGCAAGATCCAATCCTCATAGTAGCCCGGCAGGAATTCACCCCGATAAAGATCAACAGCGTTGGCTAGAAGGATCATCTTCTCATCGAGGCTCTGAGCCTGTCCCGCCTTTTGAATCGTCGCCTCGAAGTCTGAGACATCCGTCGTAACGAATTGTGGGTTTAACCCAACATAGAAGCGATCGGCGAGGATAACGGATCCTCTTGGAACCCCTGGTGGTTCAAGTTGATGACGAAGCGAGGAGAGAGCAGTGCTGAGGCTCTGACGCCCTTTGTACTCCTCACAGCCGGGCCAGAGGAGCTCGATGAGCACCTCACGGGGATGCATCCGGTCCCGATGATGGGCGAGATAAGCCAAAAGAACTCCGGTCTTCCTCGTCCGAAAATGGGTGATCACGTTTTTCCCCTGAACGATTCTCAAATTGCCTAAAAGTTCAATACGTATCTTCATTCTCTAGTCCTGATTGGTAAGTAGGAGTTGATTTCTCGCGAACACGGCACATCGTTCAGGGTTTTCCCGGGGAAGAGATCTCCTTAACCGGCTTCACCCTTTAGCGCCGAACAGAAATGGACCAACAGATATAAATCACCGTTTTCGGGGAGTATCGGATCATCCCCGTTCTGAGTATTTAGGATATAAAATTAAGCCGCGTATGTCAAACGCCCAGTCAAGTCGGACTTGAATTCTGAGATCAATTATGTTAACATATTTCCGGCCTGATCGATATGGGGATTCCTAAGAGTGGGTTTAAGCCCGCTCTTTTATTTTATCGGGGAACGGTCAACCAGGATGGAACTTCGGGATAGGATAGTTCAGCTCATAAGACCGATGTTGGAATCGGATGGATATGAGCTTGTGGACGTGGAGGTGAAGGGGAGCACAAGGCGTAGGATCATCGCCGTCTATATCCATAAGCCCGGCGGTGTGACCTTCAGGGATTGCGCTGAGGTGAGCTACGCCATCCAGCCGGTTCTCGAGGTTAACGGGGTGCTCAGCGGTGATTACACGCTCGAGGTGGCCTCGCCCGGATTGGATAGGCCCCTTAAATCCGAAT
>CAZHVH010000335.1:0-4254 GCA_964535855.1 uncultured bacterium | reverse complement strand
TCACATTGCCGAGGTGCACCTTAACCCCGAAAGGGAGAGGCAGGAATGCCAAAGTTAGAAGGAGACAGGAAACAGGAAGCGGGAGGCAGGGAAAATCTATATTCCCGGCTCCTGTTTCCTGCCTCCTGCCTCCACTCAAGGGAAATAAGAGCGAACACAATTGGTAGGCTTCGGCTCATAGAGCGGCCGGGAGCCTTGGTCTATCTGCCGCAATGGGATAGAAAGGAGGGAGGTTCCTCAACCGGCAGATAGGTCAGTTTGACACAGTTTGAGGAACCAGGAGAGAAATGAGCCCTAAATGGATCGCCCTGTTTTTCTTTATGATCAGTATCTCCTTGTTTTTGGCGATGATTCCGGGGATATTCTGGCCGACCTACGGAAGGCCGAATACGTTGATTCTCCTCGTAGACATCATAATTATGGGCGTTAGCGGAGCTGTCATCCTGCCCATATTCTTCAGGATGTTGGTGACAAGGGGAAGGAGAAGGGAGATAAAGGGAGATGCCTCTGATTCAGGCTCACAACCTTAAGGAGATGGCGATATCCTATCTCGAACGGTCCGGCATCCCCTCCGATCACGCCCGTATAATCGCCGATGCGCTCGTGGAGGCGGAGCTGAGGGGGAAAAGCACCCACGGGCTTATCAGGCTGGAGAAGATCAGATCACGGTATCTCAGGGTACAGCGATCTGAGATCAGGGTCGTCAAGCGCTTCGCCAATCATATCCTCATGGATGGGGGGAACAATCCCGGATATGTGGTGGCCTATCTGGCAGCTCAAAGGGCCATAGGGCTGGCAAGACAGAACGGCTCAGCTCTGGTGGGCGCCTTTAACACAACACACTGCGGCATGTTGGGATATTACACCGACATGATCCGACGTGAGGATATGATTGGTCTGGCGATCTGCAACTGTTATCCCCGTGTTACCCCTCTCGGCGGCGTGGAGCCGATTTTCGGTACCAACCCCCTCTCCGTAGCCATACCAACGGCGGAAGATCCCCCCTTGCTCTTCGATGCCTCCCTGGCATCGATCACAAACGGCCGATTGATGTTGATGTGCGAAAGGGGCGAGCGAATACCGCCCGGACTCGCCTTCGATGAGGAGGGAAACCCAACCGATGATCCTAAGAAAGCCCTCTCCGGCGCCGTAAGGCCGTTTGGGGATCATAAGGGATATGGGCTGATGATCATCTCACAGATATTGACCACAGCCCTCCTGGGCGCCACACTCACGCCTCCTCCCGGCAGGGAATACGGATTCCTCATAATGGCCGTAAATCCTGAGATCTTCATCCCCATAGATCGATTCAAAGAGGAGGTCTCCAGGCTTATAGAAAGGATCAGGTCCGTCAAGAGGGAGCCCGGGGTTGAGGAGATACTCCTTCCGGGCGAAAGATCTTGGAACATCAGGTGCAAACGGCTGAAGGAAGGGATTGATCTCGATGAAAGACTCATCGAAAAGATTAAAACTCGATGACTCCTTCATAATGGAGCTGCGTCGGATGGAGGGGGAGTTGGAGAGGATGAGACATGATCTGGTCGAGAGGGAATTCCCCGGCGAGGAGGTTGCGACCCCCTACGGCACCTTCTTCCTGTCGATCAGATCGGCCGCGGAGCTTCCTGAAACGAGGAAACCCCTGAGCAGATTCATGAGCATATTCAAGAATCCGAGAAACATCCGATACGGCGTCTCACGGATCGCCTCAAGAAGTCCCCGTAAGTCGCTGTTTCTGGACATCGAAACCACGGGGCTCTCCTCCAGGTGTCCGATATTCCTCTGCGGTTTGATGTATTTCGATGGATTGGAGTTCAGGTTCGAACAACTGCTGGCGAGAGATTTCTCCGAGGAAGCTCCTATGCTGTACCACCTCGGAGAACGGCTTGCCGATTTCGAGCTCGTCATAACCTTCAACGGTAGATCCTTCGACCTGCCCTATATACTCGACAGGATGGCCTATCACGGCATTCCGATCCCTAAGGGGCTAATGGGCAGGAATTACGACGTGCTGCTCTATTCAAGACGGAAGTGGAAGGGCAGAGTGACTAACTGTAAGCTTCAGACCTTGGAGAAGGAGATCTGTGGCAGACGCAGGATGGGCGATATCCCCTCTAGCCTGATCCCTGAGACATATCAGGAGTTCATAGGCTCGGGCGATGTCTCCCTGCTTAAGCCCATAATGTATCATAACCTCATCGATCTCGTCTCCATGGCGGAGCTGATAGCCGCACTCCTGGATTGACGAGGTGGAAGAATGAGAGACCTGGTCTTTGGTCCTGTTCCATCGAGGAGGCTCGGCCTCTCCCTCGGGGTGGACGTTATACCGCTTAAAACCTGTTCGTATAGCTGCATCTACTGTCAGATAGGCCGAACGCCGAATCCAACGATCGAGCGAAAGGTCTATGTCGAACCGGAACCGATCGTTCGAGCGGTGAAGGAGGCGGTGGAGAGAGGGCCGAAACCGGACTACGTGACCTTTTCAGGCTCAGGAGAGCCGACCTTGAACTCAGCTCTGGGAGAGATGATACGGAGGATCAAAGGGATCACGGAGATACCGGTGGCGGTCATAACGAACGGATCGCTTCTGTGGATGGAGGAGGTCAGGAAGGACCTATCGGAAGCCGATTTAGTCATGCCGTCCCTGGACGCTGCCTCCGAAAAGACCTTCAGAAGGATCAACCGACCGGCATCCGGGCTGAGAATCGAGACGATCGTCGATGGACTCAGGCGGTTCTGTGAGGGGTTTGACGGTGAGATCTGGCTTGAGATCATGCTGATCGACGGTGTCAACACACCGATGGAGGAGTTAGGTAAGCTGAGGGAGATCATCTCCTCCCTTAAGCTCGATAAAGTGCAGCTCAACACCGTCGTCCGTCCACCGGCGGAGAGATGGGCCAGGGCCGTTCCGGAGGCGAGGATGGAGGAGATCCGTCGCTTTTTCGGCCCAAAGGCCGAGGTGATAGCCGATTACTCCAGAAGGGCTCCCAAGATCTACGGCGCCGTTGAGGCGAACATACTGAGCATGCTTCGCCGCCGCCCATGTACCGCTGAGGAGATCTCCGACTCACTGGGCATACCGATCGAACAGGTGGACGATCGCTTGGGATCTATGCTCAGGCGGGAGATAATTCAAAAGACGAACCACGAGGGGAAAATCTATTTTTTACCTCATAGATAACGCCCGCTGGCGGTCGTTTGCCGACGTCGTACCTGAGAAAAGCGTCATTTATAGTCACTGTAGTCATTTATGGTCATTTTTTGAATGACGGCGAAGCCGAATGACCCAATGACAACAAATGGCAATTTCAAATATGGCGATGGGGTTGAATCATCCACATAGGAGACAGTCCAGAAAAGTTATGGTGGGAAACGTCCCGATAGGCGGAGGTTCTCCCATCACCGTCCAATCCATGACCAACACCGACACACGGGATGTTAAGGCAACCGTGGGGCAGATCCGCAGGTTGGAGAGGGCGGGATGTGAGATCGTCCGCGTCGCCGTGCCGGATATGGAGGCAGCTCAGGCCCTGGGCCGGATCAGGAGATCCATCTCCATCCCACTTGTGGCCGACATCCACTTCGATTACATCCTCGCCCTGAAGGCGATCGAGATGGACGTCGATAAGCTCCGAATAAACCCAGGAAACATAGGGAGTGAAAGGAAGGTCAAAGCGGTGGTCAAGGCTGCCAAGGAGAGGGGGATACCCATCAGGATCGGCGTCAACTCCGGATCGCTTGAGAGGGATATCCTGAGGAGATATGGACATCCCACCCCTGAGGCCATGGTGGAGAGCGCTATGAGGCACGTCCGGATCCTGGAGGAATCGGATTTTCATGATATCGTCATCTCGCTCAAAGCCTCGGACGTCCGAACCACCGTTGAGGCCTACAAACTGATCGCCGAGAGGTGCGATTATCCCCTCCATCTCGGCGTTACGGAGGCGGGCACTTTCTTTTCAGGGACGGTGAAATCGGCGATAGGCATCGGTGCTCTGCTGCTGGAGGGGATAGGGGATACGATCAGGGTCTCTCTGACCGCTGATCCCGTCGAGGAGATTCGGGTGGGATATGAGATCCTCAAGTCGCTCGGCTTAAGATCGCGAGGCCCGAACTTCATATCCTGTCCGACCTGCGGGAGATGTGAGATAGATCTGATATCTATCGCCGAGGAGGTACAACGGAGACTCAGCCACATCGAAGAGCCGATAACGATCGCCATCATGGGATGCGTGGTAAACGGACCCGGGGAGGCGA
>CAZHVH010000334.1:0-4270 GCA_964535855.1 uncultured bacterium | reverse complement strand
TTGATACCCGAATTTGAGGTTTTCGTCAAGCCCTTTTATCCCAGCTTACGTTCATGCCCATAATTTACCTTGGGTATAGCATCTACCCGAGGTTAATCGTCCGCCGTTCACAATCCACAGGTCATTTATAGTCATTTGTAGTCATTGTTTGAATGGCGGTGAAGCTGAACTCATCCCCTTATAAGCCTGTAAATTCGATGCAGCCCTGTGAATCCGCGTATCTCAAAGACCCCCAATTCGACACATTGTATATCTGGCAGCGGTAGGGATTCCAGTTCATGATAAACCCTTTCGGTTATGAGGATATAATCCTCCCTCGGGAAATCCTCACCCTCTCGGAGCGAAGCCACCCTGAAGGCCATGTTCACGGCGTTGCCGAAACGGTGTCCCATCTCATCCGTCAGCGTCTCGCCGAAGTGGATGGAGAATCTGATAGGGATGCGATGAGTTCTATCCGCCGCGGCGTTATACGCCCGAACGCGCCTCTGGATCTCCAACGCCGCGTTAACGGCCTCTCTCACCGAGCTGAAGGTCAAGAGCAGCCCGTCGCCGGTGCTGCGTCGGTATCTATCGTTGAATTGACTCGCCACATCAAAGGTGATCCCCTCCAGATGCCCATAAAGTGACCGGAGCAGATGAGCGCCGTATCGGTCACAGATCTCAGTTGAGCCACAGATATCTATCACCACGATCGCTTCCGGAGCATAACCCACAGCTTCCCCTTCACCCTCCGACTCCGCCTCACCTAAAATCTCGACCTGCTCGGCGAAGAGGGGCGAAAACAACTTCACCCCGCTGGGCTCCGCTATCACGTATCCTTGCTGTCTCAACCACCTCAACACACTTGAGTCCCGCGGCGATATCGGCTCATTACGGGCCACCTGAAGGCAAACCCGCCTTTGAGCTCCGTCAAGTCTATCCCAGATATATCTGAAGTGCGGTTCCGCCTCCTCAAGGAACATCTCGATCACCTCGCCCCTTCCAGCTTGATCCATGTCCCCCTCCGCTTGTAGATACTCGAACAGAGCCGAGCAAGCTATCTGCAGGAAGAACGGAAGCGTCCCGGCGATCTCCATCAGGAAGTCGGAGTAGGGCTCCAACGGTATCCCCGCCCGCTCAGATGGAACCCTTATCAGTTCCATCGCCTCATCGAGCGAAAACGGTCCAAGGTGTAGGGTCGTGAAGATGTTGAAGAAGGGTGAATCGGAGATCTGCTTCGCGTGACATAGCTCCTGAAGCGGCTTCCTGGAGGTGGTGATATACGCCACGTTATACCGGTTGGCGAGCGATCGGAGGAATGCGAAGAACTTAGCGTCGAAGTTCGGGTTCTGAGTGACGACCTCGAACTCGTCGAGGAGCAATACCAGTTTCAGTCCGCTTTCATCCATCCACCGAGCGATCCCAAGTAAATCATCATAGCCCCTGCCCTCGATCGACGAAGGCATATCCGGCAACCGTTCCCTCAATCTCGAGGACACGGCCCTGAAGAAATCCTCAACCTCCATCTCCCGATTCTCCTGAAAATCCAGGAAAAGCAGAATGGTTCCATCGGGATCGATCAGATACCTTCCGCTATTTTCAGGGTGGGCGATAAACCAGAGGAGGGAGGATTTCCCTATCCGCCGTTCGCCGATGACGGACACCGACTGGGGATGTGGCGCGTTGATGCGGGCGTAGAGCCGCGCCAGCTCCCGCCTTCGGCCGAAGAAGTCGGCCGGATCGCGAATCATCACTCGGTTGAGATAGGGATTCATTTTTGATACCTCGCAAGGAGATGCAAGATACAAGATACGAGATGCAAGATAAATTGATTTGAGGGTTAAGATTTGAGCCGGTCTTGAATATGGCGTATGAGACCTTGTAGTACCTTTCCGGTTTCCCTCTGTATCTGGGTTACCCGCTCATAAGTGCCATCGTCCAGATAACCCAATCGATGGCTCAAGTGCAAATAGTATTCGGCCTCTACAAGGGATGATTTCGCTATGAACAGGAAGTGAAGATAGTCCCTTTCGCTAGCTCTTGCAGAACCCTCAGCGATATTCGCAGCCACAGAAACAGCAGCCCGTCGTATCTGGGAGGTCAAGCCGTACATCTCCGATTTCGGAAACGATTTGGTTAACTGGTAAATTATCACCGCCAGGTCGTCCGCCTTCTGCCAAGCCCTGATATTTCTGAAATCCGGCATTTTCAATCCCCTTTACCATATCTTGCATGAGGGCTTTTCAATGATTTAAACCGCCGAGACGCTGAGAACGCAGAGATCTTATGAAGCTATCAGCAACCGACCTTCAACAGTCAGCCTTTCGATAATTCTCTGCGTCCTCTGGGCCTCTGCGGTTCAGGCCTTCGAAGCGTTGAAAACCCCTAATCTTGCATCCTGAATCTTGCATCTTGTATCTTGAGTCTTGCGTCTTGTGTCCCTCATCTCATCTCCCACACCGAATGCCCGTGCCTCACCCACGGACGAAACAGGTCTATCCTGAACCGGTACTCCCCCTTATCGGAGACCCGCTCGACCACCTCACGGCGACAGAGACCCTCAAGGGCCCCGCGCCATTCGGATTCGGTGAGGTTTATGGGCAATTCATACTCGCTCACGAAACGGAGGATATCCTCGACCGAGACGGCTTGATCGGGTTTCTCCTGAAGCTCCGCAAGCGCCGAGAGGGCCATCCGCTGTTCCTGAGAAAGGCTCTCCCAGAAGTAGATCATCTGCGGAAGCGGGTTCTCTTCGATCTCCCTGAGGACAGCTCTTACGTCGTTGAGCCCGACGACGTATCGCTCCTCGGCGTTCAGAAGGTCTATCAGGTTCTGACAGATGACCTGCGTGTAGAATGGCTGTCCAGAGGTGAGATGGTATATCGCCTCCGGAACGCCTTTAGCGAACTTGACCATCCCCTTCACCGGTTCACGTATGAGCCTGAAGGTATCCCTCCTGCTCAGGAACGAGATGCGTCGGGCGATGGATTTCGGCAGCAACACCTTCCAGTATTCCGCCCTGCGCTCCTCCAGATGACGTGAGCCGGTGAAGATGAAGGCGATCCTCGGATGTCTCTCGAGCAGACCGGCGAAGAAGGTGAGCGAATCCGGCCTGAGCACCCCCTCCTCCACCTTCGTCTCCATCAGCTCGTATTCGTCGAACAGGAACAACAACGTCTTGCCGTCAAGCGCCTCCAACACCTCCGCTATGAACCCCTCAAACGCATGAACGGGATTCGACGCCTCTTGCATCTTGTATCTTGCATCTTGTATCTTGAACCCCGCATCTTGCATCTTATCCTCCACCGCCATCGCGATTCGCCCAAAGAACTCCCCCTCATCTCGTACCGCCATCGCCTGCATATCTATGAGCACGGGTAGGAACCTCTCACCCAGCCGTCCGTTGAGGATCTGGTAGAGGATGGAGGTCTTGCCGCTACGCCGCTCGCCCGTTAGAACGACGATGAGCCCCGTGGGACTTCCGACGAGCTTGTCCCTTATGAACCTGAAGTCGTCCTCTCTGCCGAAGAACATCTCTTTGGAGCGGATAGGGTTGCCAACGATGTAGGGGTTGGGGATGGGCTCGAAGATGCGCCTTCTCCGTCGGGTGAATAGAAGAACAGATATCGATGAGGGTATGAGGAAAGCGGCGGAGATCAGCCCGATCATAAAGCTCATCCGAGCATATATGGGAGGTGGAAGAACCACCACCTGAACCCTCGCCTCCTCAGAGTAGTTCAAATCCCTATCAACAGCCTGAACCCTGAACGTATACTCGCCTGGGTCAAGGTTGAAGTATTCCACCGTCTCCTCCCCGATCGGCCCCTGCCAGTCAGGGTCATGACCCACCAACTGGTAGAAGTATTTCATCGACTCAGGTCTGGTCTTGAAGCTGATCGCTCGGAAGTTGAAGGCTATGCGTGAGATGGTGTGGGGAAGCTTGATCGGTTCATCATCAGGTTGGAGCTCCTTCTCGTCCGCCAGCACACGTGTGATGCGGATCAGAGGAGGGGTTCTATTAGGGGTGAAGCAGGTGACTCCGTTTTTCGTCCCTATCCATATTCGACCTGTTTCATCCATGCAGAGGGATCTTATTCTATCATCTATGAGACCGTCTTTGGAGTTGATGGTCTGGAAGCATCTGCCGTCGAAGATGCTTATACCGCTGTTATACGTTCCGAGCCAGATTATCCCATCTTTGTCCTGCAGACCGGCATAAATCCAGTTATCAGTTAATCCATCTTCCGTTGTGAAGCTCTGCCAGCTCTCACCGTCATATCGGCTCACTCCT
>CAZHVH010000333.1:0-4271 GCA_964535855.1 uncultured bacterium | reverse complement strand
TCTCAGGTGCACCCATTCCTGTCTTCTCCCCATAATGTTTCCCGACAAGCACCAGGTCTAGTATATCCACCTTCCCATCTCCGTTTACATCGCCCTCTGGCCCGGATGACCCGTAGTTCCTGCCTACCATCACGAGATCCAGTATATCCACCTTTCCGTCCCCGTTGACATCCCAACCTTTTTCCGCCGGGACGATCACCTCCATCCAGATCGGCTGATTGGCGTATCCGTCTTTGTCCCTCGCCCAGAAAAACACTCGATATTTACCCGGGATCTTGAACTCTTCATAACTCCCCTCATAGCGGTCCGAGGCTTCGTTGTATCTCATCTCCACTTTTTTCAATCCTTGAAGATATGTGTTCTCATCGAGTTTATAGTTAGGTGGTAGGATCTCAGCCCACACATCTTCTATCTCCGCCCCGGATACTTTCGCCCAAAAGCTGGCTTTTCTCCTTCCCCTAGGGAGCTCTATAAAGTCGGGTATTCTTACTATTTCGGGATAGGAAGGTAGCGTTATTACCTCCGCCGGGATGTGAATTTTCTCGATCACGGCGTAATCCTCCATTGTGTTTATGTTACCGTCGCCGTCGGCGTCGAACCAAAATATCTGCACTTTTATCCCCCAGGTTTCTTCGATATCCCGTAGTATCTCTCCCACCGAGTGGTTCCTGTAGACCCCTGAGATAAAGAGGTTTGTAAATGACAGTGGTGTTCCGATCATCGCTAGATCAGTATCCCGCGTGCTAGTTATCACTATTCTGCCGGGTTTACTTAACTTTTTGAGGAAGCTGCCTGAGTAACATGCATCTATGATTATGACTATCTGTTTCACATTCCCTTTCGTCTCCAACCTATCGAGCCAATCGTTCAGCTCATCTGGTGTGATATAATCATCGCTTCCGAACACCTGGGCTTCCAATAGGAATTTTCCCCGTTCACCATGTCCTAACATATAGATGAAGAGGGGCGTGTTTTCATCCACTTCCTCAGCAGCCCATTCCAATATAGCCCTTTCGAGTTCGGCCTTGCTAGTTATGGCGTCGACCTTCACCCCCTCCATTTTATAGCTCGGACTCAGGTAATAGACATCGTCCGGCGATAATCCTCTCATGATAAACCCTCTTTGATAGACCATGTTCATCGCTTTTTTTAGATTTCCCCATTCAGGGGATCTCTCGTTCAGGCCTCCTAGAACCAATATAGCTTTGCCCGGTTTCCTCGATATGTTAAGGCTTCTCTCCGCTGATGCGCCGTTGTGTATCTCATCCCCTTCCCAGTTCAGCCTGATCTTCCACTCCCCCTCTGTGTCCGTTGTAAACGTCCATCGGATTACACCATATCTGCCGGTTTCCATCCTTTCCTTTTTTCTGATTTTCCCCTTAGGATCGAGCAGGATAAAGCTCACCATCCGCCCTTCAAGCTGAGGCTGTAGTTGAGTCTCAATGGTGATCTTTCTCCCTATAACCATCTCACCGCTAATATTGAGCTTCCCGAAATAGGTTTTGGCTTTTTCGACAGTGATGATCCTTCTGTTGCTTTGACACGGTAAATACTCCTTATTTCCCTCCCACTCCGCTATAACGATCCAGTCTCCCACCTCATCGAGCTTATATTTGATTTCAAAGTTTCCGCTTTTGCCGGAGAGCGTTTCAACTATCTCGGTTTCACCCGATGGCTTTGTTAAGGAGACCCTGATGACCTTACCGGCGAATTTAGCCTCGTCCTCTCCCACAAGCGTCAATTTCCCGAAAAGCGCCGCTTCATCACCGTATGCTGCCTCGTCAGGGTTGACTCCCAGCAGCAGGATGGATTCCCCCTGTTTGTGTACAGAGACCGATAGAGGGAGTTCATGGCGTATCCCAAAGCTCTGACCGACGAGCTTAAACTTATATTCTCCCTCTTCTATCCCTTCCGGCAGGTTGATCATAAGTCGAGAGCTCTCATCGGGTTTCAAGGTGGTGGCATCGAATTTGAAGGTGATTTTCGAAGGAACATCTTCGAGGTTCAAGTTCACGTCGAATTGAAATCCTTTTTCCCCTATGATCTTTACGGTCCATGTAGCTGATTGTCCCGGCTTGACCTTTCGGGTTGCACCATCAACCTGAAGTTGGAAATCGGCCTCAACTATCTTTTTGACGGTTAGGAGGTTTATCTCGCTTTTGTTCCCTGCCTTATCGGTTGCCCACACTTGAACAGTGATATCTCCGTCGGAGAGCGGGCTTGCGTCCAGATGGCTGAGTGTAAAGTTGCCATCCGGATCAGCGTTAACGCTTTTTGAAATCGAGTTTCCCTTTAAATCCGAAAGCTTTACGAGGACGATGTTATCGGGCTCCGATTTCCCACTGATTTTCACTGAGCTCACATTCATTTTGGTGATCATACCATGTTCAACCACTATATCCCTTGGCTTTTCGGGAGGAACGCCGTCTATGTAAACCTTTGTATCGCTCTCTTTCACGCTTTTACCTCCGGAGCTGTCCTCAAGCTCGACAATCACCGGCGCTCCCTCGACAAAATCTTCCTCCATCACGGTGTAGCTGCCAATCCAGATCTTATCCGCTGTTTTGATCAGCTCGCCTGAGATCCTTTCCCCTATCTTGAACGCGCCTTTGATAGCGGCTTTGTTATCACCAGTTTGTTGAACGACGATAGTAAGTTTATCTCCTAGTTTCAGCCATTTCCCATTGCTATCTTCGCTTACGGATGCTATCCCCGGCCCCTGTGTAATCCCCTTTATGACCGTTATCTCTGCCGGTTCACCTATGTTGGCGAATTCATCGGGAGCTTCCCTCGCTGTAACGGTTATCGTTCCATCTTTGAGCGTTGTAGCGTCGATAACGGCTGTAAATTGCCCTGTCCCATCAGCGGAAGTGCTGGTGGAGATAGCGTTATCTCCATCCGAAAGTGTGATGATGACTATCCTGTTGGGGGTAGCTCGGCCCGTGATCTTCACGCTGGAAGCGTTGCTTTGATTGATTTCCCCTCCAACTACGGCAAGTTGCGTCGGGGCTGGCGGAGGAACGGCGTCGATCGTCACCTTGGCGCTGTCGTCGGTCGCCGTATTGCCGGATGAATCGGTGAAGGTGATGATCACCGTCGCATCGGTGATCTCATCGCCCTTTCGGACATTGTAAGTCCCGACATATTTCCCAGCCTGTTCCTCGACCATGGGTATATCGGCAGCTTGGGACAATCCGCTGATGGTAAAGCTCGCCTTCCCACCAGACTCAGCCGTTAACGTGACAGTTATCGAGCCATCAGCTCCCGCCGGGCTTCCCTGAACCTGCACTAAGAAGATCTCAGCTTTTGTATCCTTCCCCGGCTCGTAGACAGGCGTCGGCTCAGCTGGGTTACCGATCACCTTAGCATGTATCCTATCTGTCCATGGAGTATAATAGACCGTACCATCTCCGGCACTTTTTATACCCCCTTTGATCTTCTCCTCATCCTCTGCTCCCCAGTAGTTGTATCTAGCGTTTATATCGTTTGGTGTAGCGTTGACAAGGTTACTATAGCGGTTATCGTAGATATCGTTGGCGTCGGTCAGGTTTCCACCGACGGTGGGTTGAGCTGTGTGTAAAATGCCTTCAGAGCAGAGCACTCCTGTCCCATTTTGGACGATCTTATTCCGGATAATCAATGGAGAAGCATCGTAGCACTGAATTCCCTGTCCGTTGTTATTCGCTATCAGGTTGTTTACGATAACGCAGCTCTGAGGGGAAGAGGAAACCATTATACCTATGTCCCATGAGTTTTTAACGATGTTATTGCTGATCGTTACGGACGAATTGTGAAGACGGATAATTTGGGTTACGACCCCATTCCCATCGAACGTAAATCCGTCGACCAATGCATCGCGAACATCCTGTGACATGATTATGCCCCATCCCTCCCCGATGAGCTTCGTCAGCTGCGCGCCGGCCCCTAGAAGTTTAACTCCGTCTTTCAGATGGATCTCATTTTTCACCCTGTACGTTCCCGGCGACACCCAGACGATCTGTCCATAACGGGCAGCGTCGATAGCCTCCTGAATAGTCGCGTACTGATCTGGCACGATCAGAGCGTTTTTCGGAGGACCTGACGAACGCCCGGAGACCATAAACCTCCAGGCAAAATCGTCATCCGGCGATCCCTCGCGTATCCCGTCCTTGTCGCCATCCAAGTTATAACCCTTGATATCGAGGATATCTGCCTTTACGGTGACAGTGACAGTCTCATAAGATTGAAAGGGAGTGTTGGGGGTGAACATGGCGGTTTTTAAACCCACGTCA
>CAZHVH010000332.1:0-4285 GCA_964535855.1 uncultured bacterium | reverse complement strand
GAGATAGATAAACTTAGAACTGAGATGGGGGATCTGAGATCTGAGGTGAGGAGGTTAAGCTCCGAGATCCATAAAAGCTTCAGATCTCTGGTATGGATAATCATCGGTGTGTTTCTCCCGATGTGGGCTACCACCATCTTGGCTATACTCCTCAAAAAATAGGGCTGATTGAAGAGAGAGGTGAGAAATGACAGTTATAACGTCGAGTTTGATGGCGATCTGTATTCTATATGTCTCGGCCTCTCAGGACGTTCCAAACCCCTCCTTTGAGGATGGGGATAACCTGCCTTACGGGTGGAGGCTTTCCGGGGGCGAGGGGAGATGGGAGGAGGAAGGACATACCGGATCGAGAAGCATAAGCGTCACGGGGACGGGCGAGGACTCCAACTACTGGTTCGCCCCCCAATTCAAGCTCAAACCCCGAACCCTCTACAGGGTGAGCTTCTTCTGCAGGAGATCCCCTGGAAGCTCCGGCGGAAGCGCGATAACAGGGTCGAACGTCGTCAATCGCGATTTCAGACCCTCAACAAGCTGGGAGAGGTTCTCCTTCGTCTTTCAAACGCCCATCGATACCACCTTCGCCTTCCTGCGTTTCGGCCAGTGGCATGTCAAGGGGAAGGTCTGGTTCGATGACATCTCCCTCACCGCCGTTAAACCCATCCATAAGATGATGAAGGGGATGGAGCTGGGACACGGGGAGAGGATACTGGATGGGGAGTATATATTCGCTCCGAACTTCGGATATGAGGGCTCCAACTACTCTCGTCCTCTTTTCGAGCATACCGCCGGATTCAACTCACATCGGTGGACCTTCGTGGATAACCTCTTCGTGACATACAGACATCGCATCGAAGGCTACAGACAGCTTAGCGGCAGGGTCAGGGTGAACATAGGCTACTACGTCGGCGGGGAGTGTCCGATCGAGGTAAGCAGCGACGGAAAGAGCTGGAGGGAAATAGGGAGGATCTCATCCGTGGAAAGCAAGGAGTTCGATCTGCCCGATGACCTTTTTCCGGCCGAGGAGATCTACGTCAGGATCAGGGCACTGCCGAAGGGGGAGTCACATGCGAGCTTTCAGGTCTACGGGTATGAATACAGGGCGAAGCTGGAAGACGCACCGCCGAACGTCGTAGGTGAGACCTACTTCCTCGATGAGACCGTTCATGATGAGGATCTGATGGTGGATATGAAGGTCGGATGGCTTCCCCCTAAAGAGGAAGGATTCGCCATCGGTGTGATGCTTAAATCGAAGTCGGGAGCTCTGGTGGATAGGAGACTTCTCCTGAGGACGAAGCTTGACGGGAAGGAACAGGAAAACCCCCTGAAGATCGGCTCTACGGGAGAGAAGGTGGAAATCAAACGGCCTGTCCTCACCGGCGGGGATCACTCTTTCGAGGTTGAGGTGCTTGAATCCGAAAACGGGAAGCTCCTCTATGAGGGCAA
Organism: uncultured bacterium; assembly: GCA_964535855.1. Classification (GTDB taxonomy): domain Bacteria; phylum Poribacteria; class WGA-4E; order B28-G17; family B28-G17; genus JAGGXZ01. The sequence goes on along the minus strand of CAZHVH010000332.1, from coordinate 2,842 downwards.
GATGGAGTTCTACATGCCCTACCTCTATGCCTCCGATTACGGATATCTGATCTCATCGGACGAGGAGGCGGATCTATGGTGGTGCGAGTCGACCTATAAGATAGCGCGGGGGAGACCTGTGCCGACGGAGAAAAAACCGACCATCTCCATCTACGCCGCGCGGAACGAATATGAGCCGTTCCAGCTCGTCCTGCATCCCAAAGCCGAGATGAAAGACGTGACGGTAGAGGTAAGCGACCTTAAGAGGAGGGGAGGCGTTATCCCCAAGGATAACATCTCAATCATGCACGTCGATTATGTCTTCGTCAAGATCCCGACGGATCAAACCGGATGTGTCGATTACCATCCTGACCCGCTTCCGCCGTATGAGGGGCCGTTCGATTCGGAGCCGGGCCTGAACCATCCGTTGTGGTTTCTGGTCTATGTTCCGAAAGGCACACCTGCCGGGGATTACACCGGAAAGATCACGGTTAGATCCGGATCGTGGAGCCGTGAGATCGACCTGAGGCTACATGTGTGGGATTTCGATCTGGCCGATGAGCCTCATGTCCAATCCGCCTTCGGATTCTCCCCCGGAAACGTCAAGAGATACCACCATATCAAGGACGAGACGAAGCTCCAGGAGGTGTTGGACAAATATTACCGCAGCTTCCGCGATCACCGTATCTCGCCTTACTATCCGATGGCGCCGATCAGGGTTAACTTCAAACGGCCTGAAGGAATCGAGAGTCCGAGGCCCGATCAGATAGAGATCGAGATCGATTTCTCCGACTTCGACCGGACGGCGCATAAATATCTGGACGAATATCACTTCACCAGCTTCCGACTGCCGCTAAAAGGTCTGGGCGGAGGGACGTTCCACTCCAGGTACTTAGGCGAGCTGGCCGGTTTCAAACAGGGCACGCCGGAACATGAAGCGCTTTTCACCAGATATGTCAGGAGGATACAGGATCATCTTGAGGAGATGGGATGGTTGAGAAAAGCTTATGTCTACTGGTTCGACGAGCCGGAGCCGAAGGATTATGATTTCGTCAAAGACGGGATGGCGCTCATTCATCGGGCAGGTCCGAAGTTGACCAGGATGCTCACCGAGGAGCCCGCCCCGGAGCTTTACGGATATGTGGATCTGTGGTGTCCGGTGACGCCGAATTACGATCACAGGATAGCCGAGGAACGGAGGAAACACGGGGAGAGATTCTGGTGGTATATCTGTACAGGCCCCAAGGCCCCGTTCTGCACGCTCTTCATAGATCATCCGGCAGTGGAGCTGAGGATGTGGCTGTGGCAGACCTGGATGTATAAGGTGGAGGGGATTCTGATCTGGCAGACCACCTACTGGACGAGCCCCGCCGCCTTTCCGAACTCGCTTCAAAACCCCTACGAGGATCCCATGAGCTACGTCTCCGGATACGGCAGACCTCAGGGATATATCGGATATTGGGGCAACGGCGACGGGAGGTTTCTCTATCCGCCCAAGAAGGTCTTTCAATCCGACGAGGAATGTCTCGAAGGGCCCGTCAGCTCCATCCGCTGGGAGATGCTGAGAGAGGGAGTGGAGGATTACGAGTATCTCTGGACGCTCAGGGATGAGATCGAGAGGATAAGGTCGAAAGGACTATCTGGGGACGAGAAGACGTTGGTTGAGAAGGCGCAGAAACTGTTGGAGGTTCCGACGGAGATATGCGCGAGCATGACCGATTTCTCACGCGATCCTAAGCCCATTTTCGAACGCAGGTTGGAGATAGCACGCATGATCGAGCGTCTGAAGGGCCGTTAGCCCTTCATCATTGAGGCGAGGACGAGGAGAGCTATTCGAAATCCTCGCCCTCGCCCCGCTGCACCTTTAGAGCGGATTCGACCATCTCGCCGATTCCCCACCTCGGCCGGTATCCGATCATACATCTCGCCTTTGTGTTATCCAGGTCGAAGACCCATCTCACAGGCACCTTGTATTCGATCACCGGTTTGCCGGTGGCCTTTGCGATCGTATAGGCTGCCTCCCGGAAAGTAATCGGCCTAGGCGCGCTGACGTTGAATACCTCGCCCGTGGAGGCGTCGTTCTCCAGGGCGCAGATACATCCCAGGGCGACGTCACGGGCGTCCACGGGCTGCTGGATCCAGGGGCGTCCTTCCTCATCGTAGACGGCGCAGAGGGTATCTCCCGGCGCCTTCGTCTCCAGATCGCGCCACAACTCCCTCCCATCGGGCATGAACAGGGAACCTTCCGGATGGCTCTGACCGGCTTTCAGTATGACGCACACGAAGCTCACCGTCCATCGGCTGAGGATGGCGGTGCCGGAGCAGATGCCCGTCGGACGAATGATCGCCGTGCGCAGTCCTGTCTCCCGCGCGATCGTCTCCACAACCTTCTCGCCCAACAGCTTGCTTAAACCATATGTCCCCACGGGTCGGAGCGGATGTAGCTCATCGACGGGGTTATAACAGGTAGCGATGATATGGGCGTCGTTCGGATACACGGATGAGGAGCTTATATGGACGAATTTCACCAATCTGTCGGCATGCCTTGAGGCCGCTTTCGCCAGGTTGAACGTGCCTCGGACGTTGTTATCGAAGAACTCCGTCTCGGACATCCCCGGAAGCGGTGAGACGAGATTGGCCGTATGGATCACGCCCTCTACCCCTTCCACGGCCCTCTCCGCGGCCGACATGTCCAGCAGGTTTCCCTCCATCAGCTCGATGTCAAGTCCATCGAGCCTGCTTCGGGCCGGGTCGCCAGGAAGGATCAATCCCCTCACCTCATGATTTCGTTTGAGAAGGGCCCTCACCAGTCTTGAACCGACCTGACCGGAAGCACCTGTTACAAGCACCTTCAAATCTATCG
>CAZHVH010000331.1:0-4312 GCA_964535855.1 uncultured bacterium | reverse complement strand
CTGAAGCCACGATCGGCTCCATCGTCACCGTTACAGGTAACGGCATGGGCGCTAACGATACGCTGACCGTCGAGTTCGGAGAAAGCGAAGATAAAATGGAGTCCGTGACGATCCTCTCCGGCGGCACCGCTAACGCCGATGGAACCTTCGAGATCAGATTCGCCATACCCGATAGGGCTTACTCTCAGGCAAGCTTCGACACCTTGATCAATATCAAAGGTTCGCCATCCGGACTTGAAACCGGAAACATGAGCTTCGTCACGGTGAGAATCGAGACCTCCCGACTGGCCGTTACCCCAACCGAAGGACCAGTCGATACCGATGTGACGATCTACGGCATGATCGTCGGAGCCTCCGGCGTCAAGGCCAACGAGAACATCGGTGAACTCAGATTAAGCTCCTTCGGAACGACCATCTCGGTCGACCTCGCCGGACATCCCGACTGGGTGACGGAGGGTACCGTCAATGATGAAACCAATGAGCTGGTCACCAATTCCAACGGTAGGTTCAAGGTCCAGTTCAAGCTTTCCGACGCCGTTGCAGGAACTAACCTAGCTCTGATCGGCGGCCAATCCGTCACGATCACCCTCGGCAAAGTGGCCAACCTCTCCGCTGTGTTCACCGTCAAGGCGATCGTTGCCGTAAATCCAACCGAGGCTACTGTAGGGCAGGATATCACGGTCACCGGTTCCGGATACATGCCCAGCACGGATGCATCGATCAAGCTGGATGGAACGGAGATCGGAACCGCAACGGCCGATAGCTCCGGCAGCATCTCCGCCACAGTCACCGTTCCTGAAGGCACTCTGGGAGGCGATCACGACGTGACGGTCGTTCAGACCCTCGGCGTGCTGACCATCCAGTCCGCCGAACCGGCAACCCTGACGGTTAAGGGTCAGATCACCAAGATCACGCCCGCATCCACCATCGCAGGTGCCAAGGTGACAGTCGAAGGAAACGGATTCGGCTCAAGCGAGGCTCTCCAGTTCAAGATCGATACCCAGGATATACCTGCTGAGAGCGTCACCAACGGTACCACCACCGAGACAGGGACGTTTGCAGCGACCGTGACCTTGCCGAGCGATCTGGCCGAAGGCACCTATACGCTCACCGTCACAGGAGCTACGAGCGAGATAGAGGCCACCGGATCGGTCCAGATCATAACCGCTACAGCAACGGCCGCTCCAACTGAAGGCGAGGTCGGAGATACCGTCACGGTCGAGGGTGCTGGATTCCCGGCCAACACCGCCGTGGAGTTCTACTTCGGAACGGTTGCCGATGAGAACAAGGTCACGCCCGAAACTGCGGTTACCACCGATGATACCGGAGCATTTACGGCGACGATCACCATCCCCAAAGCCTTCGATGACGGCACTAAGCTCCTGGTCAAGGTGGCTGATATCGTCGTGGAGACCAACTTCGCCTATAAGTCGTTGATCAAGAGCGTTACGGTTGAGATCACCAATGCAGCCGAGGATGGCACTGCGATTAAGGATAGCGTGATAACCGTCACGGCCACCCTGAACCGCTCGGTCGCCTCCGGAACCTTCTCAATCGGCGACCTGGTTACCGACGCTGAGATGAGCAAGGTCGAGGGCGCTACAGAAGAGACCTGGCAGGGAACCTACACCGTCAAGGCGGGTGACTACGCCGAGGACGCCGTCGTATCGGTCAAGATGACTTCCGCCACCGGAAAGGTCTCCACCGCCGAAGCCGCCGATAAGGTGAACGTAGACGCCGTCTGCACGATCACATCGGTCGAGGTGAGCGTTGCAGGACACAGCAGCCCGTTGGTCGTCAAGAACGGCGACACGATCACCTTTACAGTTGTAACCGAAGCCGGAGCCACCGTAACCGTTGATCTAGGTGGACTCGATTCGACTGTGACCGAACCGATAGCGCTGACCGAATCGACGGAGACGCCCGGAACCTTCACCGCTGATGTGACGATCTCCGACGAGAACTCCGCTCCCAACGGCACCTACACCGTGACCGTTAAGGCCGTCGATAAGTACGGAAATGAGGCCACGAGCGAGGTGACGATAGAGCTTAAGAACACCGTCGAGTTCACGCTGCAGGTTGGAGGAGGGCTGAGCCTGATCAGCGTGCCATTGGCGCTTGATAGCCCGATGAAGCTGAGCGAGCTCGCCAGCGCAATCGGAGACGTGACCAGTGTGATCAGGATCGATGAAAACGGCAAGTTTGTCGCCTCCGTCGAGACACCTCAGGGATGGCTGAATGACACGGATCTCGCCGGCGGTGAGTCGCTGCTCCTCATAAGACCCAAGGATGCCGCAGCCGCTGAGGTCAAATTCACCGGTAAGGCACTCGACGGCACAGTAAAGTTCAACCAGGGTCTCAACCTGATCACCGTTCCGCTCAAGCCCGCTCAGGATATGACGCTTGAGGATCTGTATCAGACGCTCGGCGGTGACGAAAAATTGGCCGTGCTGATCTGGTCGCAGAACGGCACCCTGAAATCCGATCCGACCAAGAGATCTCTCGTCAAGGTGGTAGGTGGAGCTTCATACCTGATCTTCGCCAAGGCTGCTGGCGAGGCTACGATTGAGGGAACGGCGTGGGAGAATCAGCCTGAAGGCGCTGCATCTCCGTATCTCAGCGCAGCCGATATGGATACAAGCTCAGCCCCAGTGTTGATCGTCAGCGGTTCGGTGAGGGATGAGAGAGGAATGGCACTGGAGAACGTTAAGGTGACGGTCGAGAACCTGACCGCTTCCAGGAACGTCCAAGCCGTCGTCGATGAGACGGGACGTTATGCAGCTGTAATGATCGATCTGGGCGGCAAAGCGGTTAAAGCCGGCGATATGATCCGGATCGATGCGATCGATCCCAGCGGCCGGTTCGTCGCAGAGCCGGTCAAGCACCTCGTCACCGAGGAGGATATCGCCAGAGGTAGCGTCTTGATGGCCAACCTGACGATGAGACCTGTTCCCAAGGCGACGGCCCTGCTGCCCAACTACCCGAACCCCTTCAACCCCGAGACCTGGATACCGTTCATGTTGTCTAAGGAAGCCGACGTGACGATCAGAATCTACGACTCTGTCGGAAGGTTGGTCAGGACGATAGATCTCGGCCATCTCAGACCGGGCTACTACCTCAACAGGGATAGGGCGGCCTACTGGGATGGCAGAAACGAGCTCGGCGAACAGGTGGCAAGCGGCATCTACTTCTACCAGATCCAGGCCGGCTCGTTCGTCAAGACCAAGAGGATGGTCCTCCTCAAGTGACAGGGGCGGACCTGAAAGAAGAGAGGATATGGCTGTCGGGGTGGCTGGTTCATCCCCGACAGCCAATTTATGTCGAGCTCGCCTTCGTTCCCATAAAGAGCAAGGAGGATTGATATGAGCAGGAGGAAGACATATACAACCCTGGCGATTGTTCTGTCGCTGTTTTTAGCGGCGACGTTTGGCTTTTCATATGATACATTCACTGTCTCTGGTAAGGTGCTTAAGGCGGATGGCACACCGGCGGCCGGCTATCAGGTTAAAGTTTCAAATGAGTCCAGGGATATGACGCTCGATGAAGGTATTCTTACGACGGCGACTACAGATGCTAACGGCGAATATACCGTCGCACTGACAGGAGATGCGGTGGTTGAATCGGGCGATTCGTTTAAGGTGGAAGTTATAGATCCCGCTACAGGGGATATTCTCGGTTACAGCTCAGGAGTCGTGGAAGATGCTAACTTTGAACTCCAGATGTTCGGTCTGAAGATCGGCTCCATCACCATAGACGTCAAACTCCCCGGCATCACAGCTACGATAACCCCAAATGTGCTGAAGGCCGGTGTGGTCGCACAGGCCGATGTGTCGGTGACCGTTTTAGACCAAAGCGGAAATCCGATAACCGACGATACGGTCACGCTTGAAGTCCTGCAGGGTGGCGGGAAGATCATCTCACCGGCTACCTTCCAGGACGGGGCTTATAGGTCCACATACACGGCCCCCTCGCCAGCTCTGGAGGGGGAGGTCAAGATCAAGATCACATCCGCAAAACTCGGACAATCCGTCACATCGGTTCTCACCATAGTACCTGGCCCTGCTGAGACTGTTTCGGTCGAGCCGGAGATGACCAAATTGCAGATACCCGAGCAGGGTCAGTCCACCGGGACGGATGTGATCATAACCGTCAAGGATTCGCAGGGAAATTACGTCAAGGATGAGACCGTGATGGTCTCCTCCATATTTGAAGGCCAAACCACGGATCTGGGAAAGGCCGAGAATCTGGGCGATGGCACTTATAAGATAACCTTCTCCACCACGTCCACCAAGGCGGGTATCGTTACGATAGA
>CAZHVH010000330.1:0-4336 GCA_964535855.1 uncultured bacterium | reverse complement strand
AAGGGGGGATGGATATGGTCAGATTGAAATCCCTAACGGTATGTCTGTTGTTTCTGACTCCTCTGATCCTTTCCACGTACGGGTCAGGGGAGTGGGAGGTGATCCGCCAGGCCGAATGGGAGGCGCATTGGAGCTTCGATATGTTTTTCACGGACCCTGATTTCGGATGGGTCGCCTGTTCTGATGGCCTTGTTGCCCACACCGAAGATGGGGGAAAGACATGGGATTTCAGGGCGGTGGGACCGGATAAAGAAGCTATCGTTCAAGGCATCTGCTTTATTGACAGGCTGAACGGATATGCGGTGGGGGAGTGGCGCGGTCAAGCCTTTATCTGGAGAACGACGGACGGCGGCAGGACATGGTCGATCCAGTACAGCATGCCCAACGCTGTGTGCATGTCAGTCCAGTTCCCCGATGGGAAATCCGGATGGGTAAGGTTTCTCAACTTCCAGGAGAGGGATCTTCTGCTCCACACGGAGGATGGCGGAAAAACGTGGTTCCCCAGAAAGGTCCCCGCATCCCGATTGAGGAGCATGTTCTTCCTGAGCTCCGACGACGGATGGGTTATCGGAGATGAGGGATGGTTGTATCACTCCACGGACGGCTTCGTCTCCGATATATCATCATGGAAGTTCCCATTTTTCATCAATGATGTCTTCTTCACGGATCCGAAGAACGGATGGATCGTGGGTGAGAGGGGAAAGGTGCTGCATACGACCGATGGCGGCAAATCATGGCAGGTGCTTGATCTGGGCACGACGGATTACCTGAGTGAGGTTCTCTTCATAGGCGATACCGGATGGATCGTCGCCGAAAAGTACCTGATGCACACGGTGGATAACGGTGAGTCGTGGGAGAGACTCCTTCTGCCTGTCCCCTTCCTCAAATCTCTTTACTTCATCGACGAGAACAGAGGCTGGCTCATAGGGGGATACGGTATGGTCTATAGGACGGAGGATGGGGGAAGAACATGGCATCCGCTGACTGAGGTTCCCTCGGCACCGATCCGGCATATCCGGCTATTTAAAGACGGGACAGCATGGGCCTTAGCAGAAGTTAATCTCCTTAAATCAAACGACGGGGGCAAGATGTGGAATCCGATATCCTTCAGCGGAGAAAATCTCTTCGGGATGTTTTTCCTCGATGTAAATCGAGGATGGTTACAATCCACGAAATTCCTGCGGTTTACCAACGATGGAGGGAAAACCTGGAGCGTCAAATCGGCCATGAAGGAGAAACCTCCCACCTCCATCTTCTTCGTCAACGAGGAGATCGGGTGGAAGACAACATGGGATGGCTATATCTATAAAACCACGGATGGCGGTGCGACATGGGAGCTTCAGTTCATAAGGGCGAACACCCCTTTGACGGATCTCTTCTTCATCACCCCGACGAAGGGCTGGGCGATCTGGTATAACGGCGTGGCCCACACCTCAGATGGGATAAAATGGGAGGTGCAAGCCGATGATCTGCCGGGAGTTCGATCCCTCTATTTCGCCACCCCCGACGAAGGATGGATGGTGGGGGATGGTGGTCTCATACTGCATACGACCGACGGCGGAAAGAGCTGGACGAGGTCATATTGGGGTTTAAGAAACGCGTTATATGATGTGTTGTTCGTGAACCCGAAGGTGGGATTCGTCGTCGGCGCAGACGGGATGATCCTTAAGACGATCGACGGCGGCTGGACGTGGGAGAGGGAGCCGAGCGGGGTGGACGTAGACCTCTACACCATCGGCTATGACGGCAGCGGATGTATCCTCGTCGGAGGCGATATGGGGACCGTTTTGAGATATGAGGATACATCGCTTGCCGAGAGGAAACCCATGATAATCCTCAAACCGGATTTCGGAAGGGTGGGCGATTCCATTAAGGTTCTGGGTGAGGGGTATCCCCTCAATACAACCGTCGATATCTACCTCGGCGAAACCCACTGGGGCGAAACCTCCGTTAATGAAAACGGCGAGTTCCATCTCCTCCTCGCCGTTCCTGAGCTTCCTCCTGGCGTATATCTCGTGAACACAGCGGATGTAAAACCCGGATACGAGACCCGATTCCGCCTTCTTCCCTCTGAACCTATCATCTCGTTGAACCCGCCGAAGGGTGAGGGAGGAGAGAAGGTTTCGGTGTCCGGAATGGGGTTCGGGTCGTTCGAGACGGTGACGGTTCAGCTAGGCGATGTGGTTTACCGGGAAACGCTCACGGACGGTTTGGGATCCTTCGAGTTCGATTTCGCCCTTCCGTTTCTCGATAAGTTAGGCGACGTTGAGGTCGGAGCCGAAGGTCTGATGAGTGGGCTCAAAGCCTCCGCCACATTCAGGTATCTCGGCCCTGTGAAGCTCCCCGTAGAGGGCGTTTCGGGCGCGCCGACGATCGATGACCTGGATGGCGACGGGAAACTCGAGCTGATCGTATCGGATGGAAATGGAACGACATATCTTTTCAACGACAAGTTGAAGGTTCTTCCGGGCTGGCCGAAACGGGGCGGTGCGCTTTGGTCTTCGGTCGCCCTTGGAGATCTGGACGGGGACGGCGTCAAGGAGGTGATAGTTCCGGGCAGAAACGCGTTCTATGAAAATATGCTCTATGTCTATCATATCGACGGAATACCCCTTCAGGGATGGCCTCAGAAGCTCGATTCCACCGTCTACGCCTGTTCGCCCGCCGTGGGTGACGTCGACGGCGATGGCAGCCTCGAGATAGCGATAGGCACCGACTCGCCCTCCGGCACGTTTTATCTGTTTAAGAGTGACGGGAGCTTAATGCAAGGGTTCCCCGTACACCTCGGCTCGCCGATCTTTTCATCCCCAACTCTCGTCGATCTGGATGGCGACGGAGATCTGGAGATAATCTGCGCGACGGATGCGGGTTACGTCCATGTCCTCCATCACGATGGAAGCGCGGTGAAAGGAGGGTGGCCGCGGAAGACGAGCGGGACGATCGATTATTCAACGCCGAGCGCCGCGGACGTGGATGGTGACGGACGGCTTGACGTGGCGATCGGGTCCAATGACAAGAAGGTCTACATCTGGGACGTACACGGCTCCCCACTTCCCGGCTGGCCTCAGATGATGGACAGCCACGCCACCTCCTCCCCGGTCATCGGCGATATCGACGGGGACGGAGAAAACGAGGTGACTTGCGTCTCATATGACGGGACGCTCTACGTGTGGAGATCCGACGGAAGGCTTATGCCGGGGTTCCCGATAAGCATCGGAATAGGCGGGAAATACTGTTATACGGCGCTGGGGGATGTGGATGGCGACGGCATGCTCGAGATAGTCTGCGGCTCCTTCTTCGGTCAGCTCCACGTCTTAAACCATGACGGGACCTATGTGCCGGGATATCCCAAGCCGAAGATCGATTCGTGTAACTCCGCCGCCATAGCCGATCTCAACGGAGACGGCGAGCAGGATATCGCCTACGGATCGCTGATCTTCCTCAGCCATGAGGAATCTGAGGGTGGGATGGCCGCCCCAGCGATGCCATCCGCCGGGGCGATCCAATGGGGGACCTTTCAACATGATTTCGCCCGAAGCGGAAGCTTCGAGGCGCCCGCTCCCACAGCCGGGCTCTCCATAGCCGGATCGCTCTGGACGAACCCGATCTTCCCGATAACGCTCATCGGAGAGACCTCCTTCAGGACGATTGAGATCTCGAATCACGCGAACTCAGATGTGGAGATAAACGCCGAGATCTCGGGAGGCGAAGGGGTTTTCACACTTAAACCGCCCGAGGGGAGACAACTGCCGATCACGCTACGTCCCGGCGAGACGGCGAGGTTGATCGTGGAGTTCTCACCGGAGAAGGTGAGATCGTATGAGGCCGATGTGAAGGTTTACGTGAACGGGGTTCCAGAGAAAGCGGCGCGGATCAAGGCCACCGCCGTATTGGCAGGCGACGTGAGCGGCAACGGCATCGTCACGGCCTACGACGCGGCTATGGCGCTCCGATACGTGGTGCATCTCATCTCTCTGACCGAGCCGCAGAAGGTCGCCGCGGATATGTCGAGGGACGGTCGCGTCACACCGATCGACGCGGCCTTTATACTCAGAAAGATCGTCGGGCTGAAATAACGATCAGCCTTCAGGTCATTTGGCTTCGCTGTCATTTAAATGACAATCGCTCATATTTCCCTTGAGTAGGTAGGAGCGAAAGATTTTTCGCCCGTACGGTAGCAATCAACATCTTATCCCATTCACGATCGGAGGTTAAGGTCGAAAGACGAAAGTCCAGGGTCGAGAGACAAGGGTCTAGGGTCTTTTTTGTCTCTCGACTCTTGACTCTCGACTCTTGACCATCTTAACCTCAACCTAAACCTTAACCTGTTTTTGCA
>CAZHVH010000329.1:0-4354 GCA_964535855.1 uncultured bacterium | reverse complement strand
CTGGCATCCCGCCCTGGGGTTGAATGCTCCGATCGGGAGGTGATCCTGAGAAGATGATCTTTACCTCAGAGAAGATATCAAAGAAACTCAATCTTAAATCGGTCACATCTTCGATGGAGGATATCTGAGTTTTCGCCCATACATCAGCAATCTCTCCTCCGAGAGCCTCTGTTTCCAAGGGTTGGATGTAAAATCCAATCTCCGGATCAGGCACGGGATAAACTCCGGCATCCTTGAAAACGGCCTTTCTCATCTGACGGGATGCGGGAGTATAAGGGTGTGAGGGTGGAGGTATGTCTTTTTCACTTCTATACTCCCTTACACCCATACTCCCATACATGGGGTGGTGGGCAGGTGATCCTAAGATGATGGATTTAGCCTCTGAAAGCTTGGGGATAACGCTAAGTCCATGCTCATCAGGTGATATTGTCCTCCATCCTCTATACTCTCCTTGATGGATCATCAGGGATTGGAAACGTCCGTTCCCCGGATGAGGGAGGTTAGAGAATGGTGATCCAAGGGGAGGACCCGGCTTTTGAGGCCGCGTTAAAGCGTATAAGGGTATGGGGGATTGCGAGCCTTTGATGTGAACCACCGCCTCCATATGCTCCCGGGAGGTTAAATTAGGAGGCCGGTGAGCATAGGTTATCTCGTCCGGCCTCCCTCTTCGGGGTTGTTGTGTAAGGTGATGGGCAGATGACCCCGAAGAACCGATCTTCACCCCAGAGGGAGCTATGGAGGTGAAGTCTGATGATGAAGACAGTGACATGTTGATCCCCGTCAATGCGAGCTCTCGAAGTTCCGCCCCTTCCGATTCAACCCTATCTTTGATCTTTTCCACCAGATCGTACAGATCCTTCGGTGTAAGATGAGATCTAACGATAACATCCCTCAACTCGGAGGTAAGCCGTCTGACGTTCCCGAAGGGCTTCATTATGATCTGAATTTCACGCAGCGAGATGGAGGGTGCAGATGCTCCCTCATCTGGCCGCCCTCCGATCAGACGGCTCCCTCCCTGGAGCCCATAGGGTATATTTTCTCTATAAACGAGGTTCGCCGTTTTTCGATCCTCAACCCTCGGCCCTATGTTGATCCCCTTCATACCCATATCCTCAAGCACAGGGGGATCGGACGATGGACGGTGATCCAGCATTTGATTGAGCAGGGCTTGGAATTTTATGGAGCCTACTGACGCCTCGGTATCTCTTGGCTGACCGTCCGATGTCTTAGCCGATATGAGCATGAGATCGTTGAGCACGGATAAATTCATGGCGTTCATATGTTCTGTGACCTCTCCTTACTGTCGTTTTCGGCCAATATTTTGGATATTTTGGCGGCGAGCTGCGGATCACTTTTCACCAATGAGCTCATCACCTTTCCCAGGTCTCTATCCCTCATGTATGGGAAGGCATATTTGACTATCAGATCTATCGTCTCATCGTTGGCCTGCATGATCAGCGATGCTACGTCCTCGGCCTGCATAGAGCTGTAAAGCCGGGCTAGAGACCTACCTCGCTCGACGGATTCCCTTTCCATCTCCAGCGCCGCTATCTGCTCCTTAAGCTGATTCAGCGTCCTGGTGGCTTCGCCGATCTGTTCTTGAAGCTTCGAGAGCCTATTCTGTTTGGTCTCTATCTCCGCATTCAATTGCTTGATCTTCTCCTGAAGCGATTTCATCTGGGCAGACGTTTCCTCGGACTTCCCCTCCCCCTGAGCGGTTTGAGCCGGAACGGTGTAAGTATATCTTCCGGTGAACAAAATCAGACCGAAGAGCAGAGCAAAGAAGTAGAAAGCCAAAGATGTGATCGTCATCAGCTTTGTCATGGCAATCGCCTCTTATCTGCTATCGATCTGACGATCTTATTGGCGGCCACCTCATCTATCAATTTCCGCTCGGCCCTCTTAAGCTCTTCGAGATAAAGCTCGTATGCCCTCTCCTTAAGCGTCTCTATGGTTTTTCTCTCCCGTCTGGATTCTATAAGCCTCCTCCTGGCCTCCTCCAACCTCTTACTCGCCTCTTCGAGCTCTCTCCTCCTTTCCCTCTCGATCTCCCTCAGGAAGGACAGGTATCTCAGGTGGATTCTGGCCTCAGCGGCCGTTAATCCCTCGGCGCTTTTACGAGCAAGTTTCCCCTCAACCTCCGCCATCTTTTCCTGAACCTCCACAAGGGACTTGAGAGCCCTCTCATAGAGGCTCGTCTCGCGCGCCAGATCCATTTTACGTTGTTCCTCTATCATACTTCTATATCTCAGTATCCCTTCGAGCCTGAAGTCGAAACGTCTCATGTCTCAAATAGCTCCTTTAACCGATTCAGCGTGATGTGGAAATCGGATTTTTCGTCCACATCTTGTCTGAGAAACTCGTTCATAGCATCGATATGTGCTATGGCATAATCTATCTTCGGGTTACTTCCATGCTGATATGCGCCGATGTTTATGAGGTCTCTGAACTCCCAGTATGTCGCCAGCACCTGTCTGAACTTTGCCGCCATCTCCCTATGTTCGAAGGACACGATGTCGTTCATAACCCTGCTGACACTTTTGAGCACATCTATCGCCGGATAGTGGTTCTGATCGGCAAGTGATCTGGAAAGGACGATGTGTCCATCGAGGATTGATCTCGCGGCATCCGCCACCGGATCGCTCAGATCATCCCCCTCGACCAGCACGGTGTATATCCCCGTTATGCTCCCCTCCCCAGGGCAGGTACCGGCTCGCTCGAGCAGCGCCGGCATTCTGGTGAAGACCGATGGCGTATATCCCTTACTTGTCGGAGGCTCCCCTGCCGCCAGTCCTATCTCCCTCTGTGCCATGGCGAACCTCGTCAATGAGTCCATCATCAGCATCACGCTCAACCCCCTATCGCGGAAGAACTCGGCTATGCTCGTGGCTGTCAACGCTCCTAAAACCCTCAGGAGAGGTGGTTGATCGGAGGTAGCCACAACAACGACCGATCTCGCTAATCCTTTCTCCCCAAGCTCCTTTTCGATGAATTCTCTCACCTCACGCCCTCTCTCACCTATAAGGGCGATGACGTTGACGTCAGCTCCGGTGTATCGGGCGATCATCCCGAGCAGGGTGCTTTTGCCCACACCGCTTCCGGCGAATATCCCCACCCGTTGTCCCTTGCCGATAGTTAAAAGCCCATCGATAGCCCTGATTCCCGTGGAGACCGGCTCGGATATCCTTCTCCTTAAAACCGGGTTGGGGGGACTGTTATGGATCGGACGTTCCTCCTCCCAGACCAGATCGCCCTTGCCATCTATGGGTGATCCCAGCGCGTCCAACACCCTGCCCAGTAAGGACTGTCCGACCTTAACGGTCAAAGCCGATTTGGAAAGCTCAACCTTATCTCCCGATTTCACACCCCTCAAATCGCCATAGGGCATGAGTAGGATCCCATCATCCCTGAAACCCACTACCTCGGTATTCACAGGTGAGCCGCTGGAGGGGACAAGGAGGCAAAGCTCGCCGACGGATGCGCTTAAACCGGACGCCTGAACCACCAGTCCCACAACTTGCTTCACCCTTCCGTAGATCTTAAGCGGTTCGACCCCGTTGATCTTCACCATGTATTTGGACAGGTTGAGCTTAGGATTCATGTGCCCCATAAGCCTCCTCGATAGCCCTTTGGATCTCCTCAGTCCTTCGCGAGAGCGTGGCATCGACGATCATGTCATCGGTCTCAACTATCAGGTCGAACTGGCCGAGAGTGTCATCCGGTTCGATCCTGATCGACTCCATCCCGTCTAGATCCTCCATCAGTTTCGGCCTGTGTTCTCTGAACAGCGAGAGAAGCTCGGGCGAAAGTTTCAAAACCGCTTGAGGTGACTGACAGATCCTAATCGCCTCTTTGGCCACTTCAAGCAATGATTCCGGAGATATGGAAAGCTCCTTCAGGGCGATCCTCTCGGCCGTCATCCTGATAAGCTGAACGATCTCCCTTTCGTTTTGTCTGATCACCTCATTCGTGACTCTATGGAATTCGTCCACAGCCTGTCTGAGGGTTTTCTCCATCGCTTCCAGCCTTTGCGCTGCCTGTTGCATGCCCTCGCTGAATCCCCTATCGAATCCGACCTTGAACCCCTCCTCCTCAGCTGACTTTATCAGGTCCTGTGCCTGTTGCTGGGCCTGACGGATGATCTCCTCCGACTCCGCTTTGGCCTTCACCAAGATCTCCTGTGCCTCCCGCTCCGCCTCGGCTATCTTCTCCTTTTTGATCTCCTCAGCTTGGGATAGGATCTCCTTCAGTATCTTATTCTCTCTGGCGCTGCGAGCCTCTTTCTCCCCAGCAGGTTCCAGACCGAGCGATTCCAGATCGAACCTTCTGATGGTGCTGATGTTGTGATCTTCGG
>CAZHVH010000328.1:0-4356 GCA_964535855.1 uncultured bacterium | reverse complement strand
CCCCTCTTAGTTAAGCTCAGCTTATCTCGGTTTGGCGAGAATCTCCCTTATCTTAAGCTCGTTGAACTTCCTCGAGTAGGCGGGTTTGATCACGATGGCCGTATCCGCGCCCTCGTCCGTCCCAGCTATGGCGATGGCCTCCTTCGAGACATCAAGCAGTCCGGCGTCCGCGGCCATGAGCGTGATCTCAACCGCCACCTTCATGCCCTGACAGAACCTCCTCAGGGTCTCACACACTATCTGATTCGGGGATTTAACGCCGAAGGCCACATTTACGTCGTCGCCTAGAGCGTGGATGGAGGTGAGCACTCTGATCCCCATATCCTCCAGCTCATTTCTCTCCTGCTCCGTCATCGTCCATCCCTCCTCCTCGAAGGAGGCACATATCGTGACGGCGATTATCTCCACGTCCAGACCTGCGAACATAGCTCTGGCCCTTTTGGCCGTATACCCGTGCGTCGAGGCGACGACGACCTGTTTTATACCCAGTTCCTCTGCCCTCTGCCGGGCGACCTTCAGCGTGAGATCGGTGTTAACCTTCCCCGGAGTTTCAAAATAAACGATCTTCCCTTCCATGTTTGAACCTCCTCAATCCATTAACTGTCAGCCGTCAGCTATCAGCGTTCAGCTAAGGGATAGTCACTTGTTGTCATTTATAGTCATTTGTAGTCATCGTCATTTGAAATGACGGCGAAGCCAAATGACCCAATGACTAAAAATGACCGTTTTTTCAAGCTGACTGCTGATGGCCGATCGCTTTATTATTTACGATGCAGAGGCAAAAAGGCGATCGATGTCTGAAGCGGATAAGAGCAGGTGCAGCCCGAACTGGCCTCGGGAATTAGTATAAGCCCTCCGGCCGGGATTATGTTGATCCAGCACCCCGGCCGATTGACGTGATCCAGAGCTATGTTGGTCTCGCCGCCCTTGGCTATCTCATACATCCTGGGAAATCCTCCCCTGCCGAAAAGACAGAACGCCGAGCCGGAGAGCGTCCCACATCCGTGTCCTCCTCGAACCAGATGGAACGTTCCCTTCTTACCCGTCTGGAGATCGTAATCGCAGGGCGGAGCATAGGAGTAGATGGTGTTGCCTATGATGACGGGATGCTGATCCTGCTCGCCGTGATCGCCGTTAGTCCCATACCTCGTCAGGTAATCGTCGCTCCATCTAAGCTCGCCGCTAGCCCTGTCAAATCCGTAGAGATGATAACAGACATGACCGTTCCGGTTGCTCGTTCCGACTACGAGCACCACGCCGTTGGCATAGCAGAGATGAACCACGTGCTCGAACGGAAAGTCCACCTGTCTCCGCCATACCTCCTCGCCTGTGCGTATGTCGAGGGCGAGGAGATATCCGGCGCCTTTCTCCAAGAGCATATCCAGCCTCATTCTGCCGATGCCCTTCCTCGCCTCAGGGTTACGGCTCTCGATGAAGTACAAACGGCCATCGCCCGCAGCGATCGCCGGGTTGATGATCACCCCTTCCATGTAATGCCAGATTTTCTCGCCCGTGTGTCGATCGAGACAGAAGATATAATCGCTGGTGACCACGGGTCTGTGGTCGAAATACGTCTCATAGACGGTCTTTATGCTCAGCTCCGTACGGGACGCCTCCTTTCTTTCCCCCGTCCCCAAAAGCAGGTCACCCAGTGTGGCGATGTATCCCCAGACCCGTTCCTCGCCCTGAATCAGTTGAGGTAGATCCAGGGTTAAAGCGCTCTTCCCTGTCTTCACGTCTAGGGCGAGACATCCATCTCCTGCGGCGATGTAGAGGTAATCGTCGGCGAGGGCGGCGTTGCCGCAATCCCTCAACATTCCCACCCTTCTCGAGCCCGGGACCCTGCGCTGCCAAAGTATCGTGCCGTTATATGCGTCGACCGCTACGACGTAATCGCTGCCGATGGCGAACAGCCGCCCATCCTTGAACAGAGGAGCCATTGAGCGGTGATGTCTATCGACCATCTCTCTCGGTCCGGGCTGGCCGAACCACTGCACCCGGGTCGGACTGCGAACGAGCCTGTCCCCGCTACATGCCGTGTTTCCCACATCGGCGTAGAGATGTGCCCACTCGCCAGCTCCCGGAAGCGGCCCGCGCTTTGCCACCAACCATATCCCGTCTTCCTCCTTGATCTCGACCTTCATCTCCGAAGCGGGAATCTCCCTGAGCCATTCCTCGATCTCAGCCTTAAACCTCTTTCCCTTCCCGATCAGCTCGGAGGGTTGACCGAGATAGATCACACCTCCGTACGGCCTCAGAACACGAAATACCTCGTGGCTGTTCTCAGGAAGTTCGCCCGAAATGAGGGTTCGTTCCGAAACTATCAGGTTTGCGATGTAATCCGTACAGGGCAGGCTTGATGAGCTTCCTTCGTAAGCCGTCACTCGAACGCCATAAAGCCCGGCCCTGTCCATAATCCTCCTCACCTCGCGCACCCTACTCCTATCCTTCTCAAACAATATGATCTTCAGATCCGTCAGCTTTGCCAGCTCATACGCCAGCCTGCCGTCCTCGCATCCCAACACGAGGCAATATCCCTTCTTGATTCCCGTCTCATCCACGATTTTCCTTGCCGTTTCGGCGATGATCTCGCCCAGTTTATCCAACGGGTAGGGAGAGGGATCACATGATGGCTTGATGAGCTTGAGGCCGCCTGATGGTCGTTCGGTGAAACAGTGGATCACCCCTTTATCCGTGCTGACGAACAACCGACCGTTACAGACCGCCAGCCCATATGCCTCTCCATCCACCTTCCCGCTCCACAGCCGCTTACCATCCGAGGCTCTGAAGGCCGTCACCTCACCGTGGCCTCCGGCGAACAGGACATCTCCGGCCAGTATCATGGAATGGTATGGTGATCGACAGGGATGGCCCCATACGTAGCATTCCTGGATCATATTTCCGATTCGTCCGATTTCGGATGTTATCCCCTTAAGCTCGCTCTCCAGCTTTTTCCTCTCGGCGGAATCACCCTCTATCTCCTTCAGGCGTCTTGATATCTCATCCTTACGGGTCTGAAGCCTCTTCATCCTCTCGGTCAACTGATGGCGGCGGATCCTGTCGATGGCAAACAACTCAGCGTCGTTGAGCAGATACGCCATCCTCTTCGTCACGATCATGGATTTTCCCTCGAATGTGGCTATACGGTCGAATGAATCCGGGTTGAAGGCGATGAGCTTATTAGTGGAGCCGGGGCCGGAGATGATCAGGTCATCCGTCAACAGGGCATACGTCCCTCCTTCCGAGCGGGGGCAGGGAAGCATCTTGAGGAACTCGCCGTTGTGACGGTCGAAGACCGAGGGATAGATCCTACCGTTTGGGACATATAACCTTCTCGATGAGGCCAGGAGGTATCCCTGGGGCGAGATGTCCGAGACTCTCCTGACCCATATCTCAGCTCCGTCGATCGCTCTTAAGGCGCAGAGATAGACGCCCTCCTTTGGAAACAGCCCCGCCGCGAAATAGGCTGTTCCGTCCTCAATCGTCACCCCTGTTCGAATGGGCCAGGGCGAGATCAATCGACCGTTTCCGGGCACGAATCGCTCTTCGTGAGGTGGCTTGAACTTCCATATAAGTTTCCCGGTTTCGGCGTCCAAGCAATATGCACATCCGTCATCCGATCCGAAATAAACCCTTCCCTTCCAGATCGTCGGAGCAAGGCGGAGGGGGCCTCCGGAGAGGAAGGTCCATCTCTCCGCACCGGTTTCCCCGTCCAGACAGTAGACTTTATCATCGGCGGATGAGGCGAAATAGACGAAATCTCCGGACGCCGTCACGTGGAAGGCTTGGTCATATGTCACCCTCGGTTTGAGCCCCACCAGATGATGCCAGTAATCCACCTTAGCAGGAGGCGGCCAGGCAGGTCGGGGGGCATGTTTTGGGACATATCTCCATCGCTCATACAGCGGCAGCTTCAGCCGTTCCGATGTGATGCCGCTTCTGCGGTTATCGCATCTATAGGTGGGCCAGTCATTGGCCTCGGAAAGGTTGAAAAGGGAGACGATCAGGATAATAGCGAGCGGAAATATCTTCGACCTGATGCCCAAACTTCACCCCCTCGTGCCGTTTTGACGGGGATTTTATCACCCTAGCGAATGCATGTCAAGCTTCATATACATCCAAAGGAGGTGAAAAGTATAAAATCTTATTCACCTCCGCCGTTGATCCCTTTGTTTTCCGGTCGATCCGATATCGGCATGTAGTTTGCTCTAAAAAGGGGTGACTCTCGCGTTTCACAGCCCGACCGACCGGAGCAGGGCAACTCAGGGGGGTAGGAAGCCGTCCAGGTGCCCTGCTCTTTTTTTATCCACCCTCAGTTTGCAGAAGATGCGGAATTCAGATTTGAAACTGGATACG
>CAZHVH010000327.1:0-4386 GCA_964535855.1 uncultured bacterium | reverse complement strand
TTCAGTCTTAAGGCTTTCAGGGAGCTCTCCCCCTTCGGGATGAAAGTGATGGGATCAGACCTCCTGGAGTTCATATCGTCAAATGTGGATTATCTGATTGTGGGGAAGATGCTGGGTGTACACGCTCTTGGGATATATACGCTGGCCTATAAGCTGATATCCTTCCCTTTGGAGAGGATAGCCTCGGTCATTGGGCTTACGCTTCCCGCATTCTCCGCTATCCAGGATCAGCGCGGAAGGTTATGCTCATGGTATCTGAAAACCATGCAGGTAACCGCTTTGGTCATAACCCCTCTGATCGCCGGTTTATTCGTTTTGGCGCCAGAGCTGGTCAGAGTGGTGTGGGGGGCGAAGTGGTTAGAGGCGATAACACCGATCAGGCTGCTTTCGATAGCCGGATTGGCACTAGTAATGGAGAAAACCCCTAGGACGGTTCTGGTAGCCATAGGTAAGCCAGGGTTGATCCTTTGCTTCGATACCGTGAAGAGCCTCATTCTGGGATTCAGCCTGATATTTGCCGCCAGATACGGTATCTTAGGGGTATCAACCGCTGTGGCCATAACCGTAACTGCCATGGGTTTCACACTGCAGGCCATAGCGGCCAATAGACTCAAAATCGGTCATATACTGATTCTTAAAATCCTGTTTCCTGTGGTAATATCTCTACTTGCCATGACCGGGGGAGTGATGGCATATAAATTAACGATCGCCAGGCTATGGGACAACGATCCTATGCTTCTGATAGGAGGAATCTTCATAGGAGCAGTGGTATATCTATCCGTCCTCAACTTCAGCGGAGGGCAAATCTTAACCGGGGCGATATCATTCCTAAGGGACAGATCGGAGGATAGAGATGAAGGTCAGAGAGATAAGGAATTTCGACGAATTTAAGAGAGTTAAACCGATATGGGATCAAATGTTGGAAAATTCTCCCAACAATATGTTCTTCCTGAGGCATGAGTGGTTGAGGCTCTGGTGGAGACATTTCGGCCGCGACAAAGAACTGTTGGTTTTAATGGTGTGGGATTCAAACGAGCCGATCGCTGCCGCTCCGTTCTATATCGCCGATGAGAAGATCTATGGATTGAGATGCAGAGCGGTCAGAATAATCGGAAACGATATCGCTCTACGCTCCGATCTTCTCCTGTCGAAAGATCCTGAAGAAACGCTAAGGACTATCTTAAAACATATGATGAATATTAAAAATGAGTGGGATCTGATTTGCCTGGACGATCTCCCCGCCGATTCGATCACTCTCCATCCGCTTGAGAAAGCCCTCAGAGGAATAAAGGCGATCTACGATATCACACCCGGCGCCTTCTCGCCATACTTCCTGGTCGAGGGAAATTGGGAAGGATATTGGCAATCGAGAGGTAAGTCTCTTCGAAAGGAAGTGAGACTCAAGCTGAATAGAATCTCAAAGGTATATCATCTGTGCTATTCCTGCCATCGGGGTGGGGGAGATATGGGCTGGTTGATGGAGAAAGTCTTCGAGATAGAAAGCAAAAGCTGGAAATATAAAGAAGGCACTTCGATTCTCTCAAATCCCAATGAGATGGAATTTTTCCTAAATCTAGCGCGGTTGGCCAATAGAAAAGGATGGCTTCATCTAAGCATGCTCGAATTGGACGGACATCCAGCTGCCTATTCGTTCGATATCATCTATAAAGATAACCTTATAGGCTTAAAGACGAGCTTTAATCAGGACTTCGCAAAATTCTCCCCAGGAAAGCTAATGCTCTATTACCTGATGAAGCTGGCGTTTGAAGAGGGGATATCTAAGGTGGACTTCGGTGGACAAGCTGAGAGTTATAAGATGAGATGGACTGACAGAGTAAGGGAACATAGAAACTTGGTCATATTTAATATGGCTTCACCCTTTATCTTTCTATACCTCAAACCGCTTTTGAGAAAGGTTGGACCTCTCAGATGGGTGAAGGGGAAGTTCGAGTTGATGGCAAGGAGGAGAAAAAATGACCGATGAGGAAAGGATAAGGTTTGAGATGTGGCGCCATGAATGGGAGGAGAGGGCGCTTATCGGAGACTGGGTAGCCGCCCATGGGTATAAGTTCTCCGACGGATACTCCCCCGAACAGGTATACGGATACATGGTCAAGGATGTGATCGATAAGCTGAAAGTGACAGAGGAAGATAACGTCCTTGAGGTCGGCTGTGCCACCGGGAGACTCTCATTTGAGATATCAAAAGTCACTCACAGCGTGGTGGGCATTGATTTCTCCGAACGAATGATCCGCCGCGCCGTGGAGACATACGAGGAAGAGGGGCTGAGGTTCTACGTGGCGGAGGCCGCTGCTCTGCCCTTTCCCGATGAATCTTTCGATAGGGTCCTCTGCTATAGCGTATTCCACGATTTCCCCTCCCGAAACTATGGCGCCAGAGCCCTTTCAGAACTCCTCAGGGTGTGTAAGCCCGGCGGGGTAATCCTTATAGGGGATATCCCAACTTTGGAGACTTGGAAACACGACACGCAAGATCTCGATCTCCTTCACAGATTCAAAGCCAGACTCGGTCTCATTCCCTCTCTGCGCAGGCCATATGACCTGATTAAATATGGACTCCTGAAACGACGGAGAAAAGGCGTCACATGGGTTTATTACAGCCGATCCTTCCTCGCCAGAAGGCTCAGGGGGAAAGTGAGCGAGTTCGAGTTCCTCGATCAAACCATACCGGGTAAGGATTATCACCGAATAGATCTGAGGATAAGGAGGTAAAGGTAAAGTGCTTTCTGCAGCCATAGATTCGGTGAAAATCCACATCAAAGGTAACTCCGTAACGAGGCAACTGGCGGCTCTCCTGCATCTGATCAGACCACACCAGTGGGTGAAAAACGGGTTCCTCCTGGGGCCGCTTCTGTTCTCGGGATCGCTTGCCAATCCCTCCGCCGTCATAAGAACTATGGAGGCTTTCCTCTGTTTCTGCCTCCTCTCAAGCGGCGTCTACGTGTTGAATGACCTGATCGATGTTAACGAGGACAGGATACATCCCACCAAGAGGAAAAGACCGATCGCCTCCGGACAGATCCCGATCTGGGGAGCGATCCTCCTATCGATCGGCCTGATGGTCCTCTCCATCTCCTGGGCGTTCAGCATCGGCACGGGTTTCGGCCTGATCGCCGCCTCATATCTGACGATCAACGTGTTCTACACCTTCAAGCTCAAGCACGTGGTTATATTGGACGTGTTCTCAATAGCGGCGGGGTTTATCCTGCGGGTTTTAGGGGGAGCGATTGTCATATCGGTTATGCCGTCGCATTGGATACTGATCTGTACAGGCCTGCTAGCGCTGTTTCTGGGATTTTCCAAAAGGCGGCACGAAATCGTAAATCTCGAGGATGCTGCATCACACAGAGCTGTACTCTCCGAGTACAATCCGTATTATCTGGATCAGATGCTGTTGGTGATTGGAGGTGCGACTATAATCGCCTATGTGCTTTACACCATCAGTCCCCAGGCGATAGCTCATGTTGGCGATAGGAGATTGCTATTGACAGTGCCTTTCGTTCTGTACGGACTTTTCAGATATCAGTATTTGGTATATCACCGCGGCGATAACGGCGATCCCACCCGGAATCTATTGGCCGACGGACCTATTCTGATCAACATTCTCCTCTGGGCGCTCACAGCCATTGGGGCGATATACCTATTTTAGTCGCCCATATTATCGCTAAGCATAGTAGAGATCCGATCCGTGTGGAAGGAGCAAGGAGCTAGGAACTAGGAACGAGGATTTCTATCTCCTCCTCGTGGTTAACAGCTTTACGAGGTGTCAAAGGAATGAGATGGAGGGTCGGTTTTTTCATCCTCGCATCGGCTCTAATGATAAGAATACTGATCGCTTTTCTAGGTGAGGATAAGCTGTGGAACGATGAGATCGACTATGACCGTATAGCGACCAATCTGCTGAAATATCACCAGTTCACCGAATATCCAGGACGTCCCTACTCATACCGTCCCCCAGGATACCCCTTCTTCCTGGCAGCTATATATGCGGTTTTTGGAATCGGAAACCATATGGCCGTGAGGCTTATCCAGGCGTTGATCGGAGCGGTATCTGCCCTACTGCTGTATCTGCTGGGAAAGGAGATGATGGGGGAAAGGACCGGGATTATCGGTGGCCTGATATGGGCGTTCTACCCGACGGCCGTGGCCTATACGGGCTATCTCTACTCCGAGACGATCTTTATGACACTGCTCCTGGCCTCTTTATATCTCATGGTTGCTGGTATGAAGGCGGAGGGACGAAGAGGAATCCTGTATTTTGCCGGAGGTGGTCTCTTTTACGGCATGGCGATGTTAACCAGGGAGGTGCTTTTAGCTTTCGTTCCATTTCTTTTAGCCTGGCTGGCATGGCAGACCTTACGCAAGA
>CAZHVH010000326.1:0-4395 GCA_964535855.1 uncultured bacterium | reverse complement strand
TCGGCCAATTCGTTCAGACTCTGAACGGCGGATTCTATCTGCCTGGTCTTATCCAAGTTCGCCTTTGTGGTCTCGTTGATGTGTTGGATGGCGGAGGTAGCTTGTTCGATTCCGATTCTCTGCTGTGATATGGCGTTTGCTATATTCTCGGCGGAACTCGCCGATTCATCTATTATCTCTGCCAGATCCTTTATAGCCTCTCCGGCCCGATTGGCGAGCTTTATGCTTGCCTCAGCCCCTTTGGTTCCCTCCTCGGTTATCATCACTGCCGAATTGGCTGCTCGTTGGATATCGGAGAGGATCTGTTTGATCTGCGTCGTGGCACTCTGCGATTGCTCGGCCAGATTCCTTATCTCTGAGGCGATCACCGAAAATCCCCTTCCGTACTCCCCCGCTTTCGTCGCCTCTATAGCGGCGTTGAAGGCCAACAACCTGGACTGCTCGGCTATATCGCTTACAGATGCCGTTATCTCCGCTATCGACTGGGTCTGCTCGCTGAGAGAGAGTATGCTTTGTGCTATCGATTCTATCCTTTCCTTCATGCTATATGTATTCTCTATCATCTCCTGAACCACTTCCCCGCCGGAGGAGGAGATATCCACGGCCTTCCTGGCCACCGCAAGTACTCCCTGAGCTTGCTCGCTTATGCTCTGTGAGGTCTGATGTATCTCCTCCATGGTCGCCGTCACCTCATTTATGGCGGCATACTGCTCAGCGGTATTGGAGGAGTGTTGGGAGGCGGCTTTCAAGGCCTCCCCACTCATCTCCGACACCTTATCTGCCGTCTCCTTTAGCTTGGATATCATACCTCTGATGGATAAGGCCATCCCATTGAACGTCTTACATAGCATCGCCAGTTCATCCTTCCCCTTGACCTCCACTTCAACGTCTATCTTACCCTGAGCCAGTTTTTCGGCCGCCTCGGTCAACCTGCGGATAGGAGAGGCGATTCTAATGACCATCGGCAAGACGGTGAGTATCGAGAGGAGAAGCAAAACAGCGCAGATTGCCGCGATCCCGAGCTTGAGCCTCCTCAGGGCCGAATACATCTCACCCCTTTCTATCTCGCCGACTATGCCGAGATCATACCGTGGAAGCCATTTCCCACTCAGGATCACCCTTCTGCCGGAGGAGGTTCGTCTTTCATCCCATTTTATCTCTCCTTCGATCTTCAACCTTTCGATAAGCCGACTTTCAGGTCCTACCATATCCTGAGGTGAGATAACACCGTTATCTGAGATGATATAGATGCTGCCGCTCCTGCCGAATTTGAAACCCCTCATGAACTCCTCCACCATTCCCTTGTCGAGCTTAGCGATCAGGGTTCCTCTGAGGGTGGGAGCTGAGAGGAACAGACCATCCCGTACGATATATGGGCCCTCTCTTCCGGTGAGCTGCCGCGCGAGATTCGCCGGAATTTCGTTCATTCGGATGCCCGCCAGCATCGTTCCTCTTTCGTCCACCACAGCCAAGGCGTCGAATCGACCCTCCCCGATTGAAAGAACCTCTTCAACATCTGATAGACCGGCTCCGCTGGAGAGCAGCTTTTCCACTTTAGGTTCAGCGGCGAGCTTTTTCAGCAGGTTGAGCTCCCCGTCTATCCACGCGTCGAGCATCGCCTCTCTGCTCTCGATGGCTCGATCTATGACGTATTCCATCTCCTCAAATACGACCTTTTTCGAATATTCATAGATGACAAACCCCAGGACGGTTATCAAGATAAGGGGGAAGAGCACCGAACGCACGATGGTCTTCTGATATAGGTTCTTAAACATGTTTTCACCTCTCCAGATCGAGCATCTCGGTATCGCCGAGATACGGTTTGGTCACCACCTCCTTCAGATTGGCCACCTTTTGAACCACCTGGCTGATCCTGACCGCCATGTCCATTATAGACTGTACCCTCTCCTTCATCTCAGGATCGAGCGAGTCGCCCCTCGCCAGGATGATCTGGCAGTTGCCTATGATGCCGGTCAGGGGGTTATTTATCTCATGGCTCATGGTTACGGCGAGCGCTCCCACGGCGGCCAACCTCTCGGCTTTGATGACCCTGTCCTGTAACTTTTTCATTCTCAGGGATGCCCTCACCCTAGCTGAAAGCTCTCGATCGTTGAACGGTTTGCTGATATAATCGTCGGCACCCAGCTCCAAGGCTTTCGCGAGGCTATCCACATCTCCGTATGCGGTCAGCATGATCACCTGCATGCTGGCGAGCTCATCTCTGTTTCTGATCTCCCCTAGCAGTTCAAACCCATCTTTCCTCGGCAGATTTATATCGAGCAGAACCACGTCCGGTTTCCAGTTCAATATCCTCTCCCAGCCCTCCTCTCCGTCGAAGGCGGTTTCCACCTCATATCCTTCTCTCTGAAGCAGGAGCTGCGTTTTAAGGGCCTGAGTCCTGCTGTCCTCGATTACAAGTATCCTATCCATCATATCAACCTCTCTATCATTTCAAGCAGTTCCTCCTGGTTGAAGCCGCTTTTGATGAAGTATGCGTCGGCACCGACCTCCAATCCCCTGCGCCTGTCCTCCTCCGATTCCATGGAGGTGACCAGTATCACAGGGATATCTTTGAGATCGGGATGGCTTTTGATCCAAGAGGTCAATTGAAATCCATCCATGTTCGGCATCCTGACGTCCGAGACAACCAAATCACATCCCGCGCTGCGCAACATCTCCTTCGCCTCAACGCCATCCCTGGCCGTTATGACGTTATAGCCAGCCGATTCGAGAATGTTCCTCTCAAGCGTCCTGGTGGTTATCGAATCCTCCACCACCAGGATCGTCTTGGGTTTGATCTCCTGAGGCGGCGATGGGATTGAAATACCCCCCAGTTTGTAGGCGGTTCTGACCAGGTCTACCGGATTGAGCACGATCAACACCTCACCGTTCGATGAGATCGCTGCCCCTGAGACGTTCCTGATCCTCACCAGCGGCCTGGAGAACCCCTGAACCACGATGTCCTGTTCAACGACCAGATCATCCACCATGATACCCACAGCTCTGCCCCCAAATCTCAGTATCAGAACCCTGATCTCCTCCCCGATATCTCCCCCTTCCAGTTCAAGTAGAGCGGAGAGCGGTATCAAGCTCACCAGCGACTCGTTATGTCTTATGAATGATCTATCCCCTATCTCCACCATTTCGCTCCGTTTTATCCTAAGCGTTCTGTCGATGTAGGAGGCCGGGATGGCATATCTGTCACCGTTCACCTCAACTATCAGTACCTTTGTGATCATCAAGGTAAGCGGCAGACTGAGCGTAAACCTACATCCTTTCCCCAACTCGGTATGGACGGTTATTGTCCCTTTAAGTGATTCCACCTTACGCCATACGGCGTTTAGACCTATACCACGTCCGGATATCTCCGTGACCTCACTTGAAGTGGAAAGGCCCTGCTTGAAGATGAGGTTCAATATCTCCTCCTCGCTCATCTCCTCCGTTTCCTCTATTAAGCCGGATTTCAAGGCCGTCTCCTTGATCCGTTCCAGGTCTATGCCCCGACCGTCATCTTCCACCTCGATTATGACTCTATCGCCATGTCCCCTCGCCGAGATCCGGATCGTTCCATACTCCTCCTTCCCGGCTTTAACCCGTTCCTGAGGCCTTTCTATGCCGTGATCGATAGCGTTTCTCAGAAGATGCATCAGGGGTTCCCGTAACTCCTCCAGTATTCGTCTATCTATTTCGGTATTTCCGCCGATTTTCTCCAGCCTGACTTTCTTACCTTCCTGTTTGGAGATATCCCTGACCATCCTGTCAAAGGAATCGAAGAGAATGGAAAGCGGTTGTAGCCTGAGCGATTTGACGTCTTCGTTGAGTTCATCCGACAGCCTGGAGATATTTCGGCAGATGGACTCCATATCATCGAGAAAATCCCTGTAGGTTCCTATAATTCTCTCCAGTCTTTCAACCCCATCGCGCCTCTCCTCCTGAAATTTTCTGTGGATTCTCTCTATCTCCTTTAAGATATGATACCCCGATCTGAGATATTCCTCCCCGCTGATCTTGGCCGCTATTATCTCGCCCACCCTTTCCATGAGGCGATCGAGTTTGGAGATATCGACGTACATCATGCTTCTGCCGGCCTTATGTGAAGGTATAAGTTCCGTGCTGAAACGATCGTCGGGCTTTATCTTTTCTCCACTTTTGGCCTTTTCGTTTACGCTCAGAAATGAGTCGACTTTATGGGCGAACTCGTTCGCGTTGAACTCCTCATCGCCGAGCATAGCTGAGATCCCATCCAACCCCTCGTAGATCAGATCGGCAAGGTCGTCGGAGAAGGGGATATCGCCTGATTTAAGCGCTGAAAGGAGAGCCTCAATCTTATGTACCACGGCCGATATGTCGTTAAGCTCGACAGCCCTTGCCGCCCCTTTCAGACTATGCGCCTCC
>CAZHVH010000325.1:3273-4408 GCA_964535855.1 uncultured bacterium | reverse complement strand
GTGCCGGGGGCTACAGCGCGACGAAACGGATGCTGATGCTCAAATAGGTGGTTCAAGGTGTCGGCGGCAGCGACATCATGATGAGTCGTTGGAAAAACAACGAAGGACGTGAATATGCCATGAGGAAAGGAGGGAAGCTGAAAATACCTGCCCCTTCCTCAGGGGGGATATTCCTAACATACAGATGTAACAGCCGCTGTAAACACTGTATGTATGCCTGCTCACCCAGATGGAAGGGGGATTGGCTTTCGGAGGAGGATGCCGAGAGGGTGCTCTCCCAATTCGCCGCCAAACTTCACGACAAATACCATTCAGCCAGCGTGGGCCTCAATTACGGCCTGCATTTTACAGGCGGCGAGCCTTTCCTCAACTTCGATCTGCTCCTGAACCTCACCGAGATAGCACATGAGCTTGGGATACCCTCAACCTTTGTCGAGACGAATTGTTTTTGGTGCAGGGATGACGAGACGACAAGGGAGAAGCTGATAAGGCTCAGGGAGGCGGGGCTGAACGGGATCCTTATAAGCGTCAATCCGTTCGTGGTCGAATACGTCCCCTTTGAGCGGATGGAGAGGGCCATCAGGGTGAGCGAGGAGGTCTTCGGCCGGAACGTGATGGTGTATCAGAGGTTCTTCTACGATCAGTTCAGAAGGGCTGGGCTTAAAGGCACGCTCCCCTTCGACGGATATCTGCGTCAGTTCGGCCTCATCAGCTTATCACATGTTGAGCTCCTCCCGATGGGAAGGGTCGTCTACAAACTGGCCCATCTTTTCAGGAGATACCCCGCCGAGCATTTCTTTGGGCGATCATGTCGGCGGGAGCTCATCAGGGATTGGCACGTGCACGTCGATAACTACAGAAATTACATACCGGGCTATTGCGGCGGGATATCCCTGGGCGACGCGGGAGATCTCGATTCGATCTGTGATGGGATAGATCTGAATGAGTTTCCGGTTTTGAGGTGCCTGTTGACCGATCTGGAGGAACTCTATAGGCTCGGAACGGAGTTCGACTACGAGGAGCTGGAGGAGGGTTACATCTCCAAATGCCATCTCTGTCTGGATATAAGGAGACATCTGGCACGACATGGCGGTTTCAAGGAGCTAAGGCCGAGGGAGTTTTACGAAAGGTTGGA
>CAZHVH010000325.1:1604-3173 GCA_964535855.1 uncultured bacterium | reverse complement strand
GCGGTTGACATGTTATGCCCGTTAGCTTATCATACAGATACCTAGGCCAATTGGGAGGGTGTTCATGAGGGATGTTATAACCATGTGGCGAAACACGAGGATGGTGGTGTTGACCGCCGTGGTGGCAGCCGTATACGCCGCCATACTCATACCCTTTAAGATTGCTCTTCCGCTCATCCCCGGTTTCACCGAGATTCGACCCGCCAGCGTCATCCCCGTCATATGTTCGTTGATGTTCGGGCCGGCTGCGGCATGGGGTGCGGCTTTCGGCAACCTGATCGGCGATTTCTTCGGAACCCTTACGCTGGGGAGCATATTCGGGTTTTTCGGAAACTTCCTCTACGGGTTGCTCCCATATAAGCTATGGCGCGCGTTCTTCAGATCGGGGAACATCGCCGCACTGTCGGCAAGATACTTTCTGGCCACGCTGATATCATGTGTCGCCTGCGGGGCATTCATCGGATGGGGCGTTCATCTTTTAGGGTTGCTCCCCTTCTCCGTGATCGGGAACATCATCGTTATAAACAACTTCCTCGTCTCGATCGTCCTTGGGCCGATACTCCTCCCCGGACTGTATCGGGTGGTGAGACAGCTCGGCCTCATCTACACGGACGTCATCGGTGAGGAGGACGTCGGCCGATATTCGGCCGTAGGAGGCGTCCTCGTAATCATAGGGGCAATAGGTGCTTTGGTTTTGGGAAACCTCATCGCTATAGGCGCCTATGACCTGAAGTTCCTCCAACTTCAAAAGGACCTCCTCGTGAGCGGACAGGCCGGATTAGGGATAGCGCTTTTACCCTTCATAGCCCTTCTCATCATCGGCTGTCTCCTCATCTAAAACGTCATGCTCGCCATCTCCATCCGAGATCTCAGCTTCACATATAGAGGCGGAGGGAAGAAGGCGCTTGATGAGATCAACTTCAACCAGGAGGTAGGGGAGTTCGTCACGATCATGGGGAGATCAGGCGCGGGGAAATCCACCCTCTGCCGTTGCCTGAACAACCTCATCCCAGCCTTTCAGAAGGGGGAGTTTTCCGGGGAGATCCTCATCTGCGGCCGACGGATAGAGGGGCTGAGCGTGCATCAGTTGGCCAGGGACGTCGGGATCGTCTTTCAGGATTTCGAGGCGCAGCTTTTCTCCACCAACGTCGAGCTGGAGGTGGCCTTCGGCCCGGAGAACTTCGGGGTGCCCCGGGATGAGATCAGACGCAGGGTTAAAGAGGCCCTTGATCTGGTGGGGCTTTCCGGATTCGAGAACAGGGAGCCGATGACGCTTTCGGGGGGCGAGAAACAGAGGCTGGCTATCGCCTCGGCGTTCGCCATCAAGCCGAAGATCCTGGTCATGGATGAGCCGACAACCGACCTCGACCCCCAAGGTAGGGAGGAGCTGTTTTCCCTCCTCAGACGCCTCAGGGAACAGGGGATAACCCTGCTTTTAGTCGAACATGAATCGGAGGAAGTGCTCAACTCCGACAGGATCGTTATCATGGACGAGGGCAGGATTATCCGTACTGGTTCTCCGAAGGAGATGCTCGCCAGCGTGGGGTTCCTCGAAAGACATGGCGTCCG
>CAZHVH010000325.1:0-1504 GCA_964535855.1 uncultured bacterium | reverse complement strand
GATAGACCTGACCATAAGGGAGGGGGAGTTCGTCGCCATCATCGGCCAGAACGGATCGGGCAAGACGACACTCGTGAAACACTTAAACGGACTGCTTAAGCCCACAGGAGGTGACGTGCTTTTTCTGGGCAAAAGCGTGAGGAGGTGGAAAACATCGGATATCGGCAGGCTGGTGGGGTTCGTCTTTCAAAACCCCGACCACCAGATCTTCGCGAACACCGTGAGGGAGGAGGTCTCATTTTCCCCGAGGAACTATGGGTTTTCCGAGGCTGAGGTGATCTCGAGCGTGAAGGAGGCGTTGAGGGCGGTGGAGCTTGAGGGGTATGAGGAGATGTCACCTTTCCTGCTGACCAAAGGGGAGAGACAGAGGGTGGCGCTTGCCTCCGTCCTCGCCTGCAAGCCGAGGGTTATCATCCTCGATGAGCCCACGACCGGTTTGGATTACCATCAACAGCGACGGATGATGAATCTGCTGAAAAAGCTTAACGAGGAGGGACACACCGTCATCATCGTGACCCACTCGCTCTGGACCGTAGCTGAATACGCTCATAGGGTCATCCTGCTTCAAAATGGAAAGCTGGTGGCGGATGGTCCCGTCCGCAAGATATTCGCCGATGAGGGGATGCTCTGGGAAGCAGGATTGAAACCGCCTGAGATCGTCAAACTGGGGAGAATGCTCGGAGCCGATATCCTTTCGACGAAAGAGCTCGAAACCTGTCTGGCGAAGGAGGAAACCGATGGGGATCTATCTCTATCTTGAGGGGAACACGCCCCTTCACAGGTTACATCCCGTCACGAAGATCATCAGCTTGATCCTGCTGTTTTCGGCCGCGATGATCTTCAACCATCCCCTTTACCTGCTGCCTCTGTTGCTGTTTGTGGTGCTCGTGGGGGCGATCGCCAGATCCCTGGGGAACATCAGGCGGGTGTGGATCATCCTGACGTTCCTGACCCTCTTTTGCCCGGCGTTTTGGATGCTCTTTCTCAGAAGGGGCGAGCTGCTGGTGAGGATCGGATTCATCCCGATATACAAGGAGTCCCTGCTTTATGGGATCGGGATGGCTTTACGTCTGGAGGTGATGCTCATATGCGGGGTTATCTTTCTGTCGTGCACGAGGATCGAGGAGTTCACGGCCGGGTTGAACAAGCTCGGCCTGCCCTTCCCCGTCTGCTTCGCCCTGAGCCTGGCCTTCCGATTGGTACCGACGTTCATGATCACCGCCTCGACCGTCGTTCAGGCTCAAAAATCCAGGGGGCTTGATCTGGAGGGCGGGAACCTGATCGGTCGCATCCGAAGGCATTTGCCGTTGATCATCCCCATATTCATCATAGGCATCCGCAACACCGATCTTTTAGCCATGGCCTTGGAGTCGAGGGGCTTCGGGTTCAGCAAAAGGCGGACGTACTACCTTGAGTTCAAAAGGTCGTGGCTCGATTACGCCATCGTCACATCCCTGCTCGTTTTGAACCTCGCCTGTCTGGCCTTTAGATTTTTCCTTTGATT
>CAZHVH010000324.1:0-4420 GCA_964535855.1 uncultured bacterium | reverse complement strand
AGGAGGCCGTCAGGATGAAAGGCGAGCTGAGGATCTTCAAACTGGAGCACATCCCCGCCAGATATGCCGCCGATATCGCTGGAGAGTTCAAGTCACGTCTGGGGAAAATGGTTCCAGTGGAGCCGATCAACCTGTTGATCGTCAGGGATCTTCCCGAATATCTGGCCGATATCGAAGAGATAATCCACCATATCGATGTGCCCGAGCTCAAGCGGCCCCCTAGGGAACGGCCTCCTGAAAGACGACTGAGGATGAGGGAAAGGATCAAAAGGGAAAGGACTGAAAAGCGTGAGATCGAGAGAGGACGGGAAAAACGAGTTGAAAGGGAAACTATGGAGAAGCCCAAAAAGCAGATCTTCAAAGGTGAGTTTAACGTCAAACCGGGGAAGAAACACACCGAGAAGCTTTTCAGGAATACCGATCGACCGGTACCCGTCACCTTCAAGCCCATCCTTAAGGGGGAGGAGGTGGAGCTTAAGATAAGATGGGGTGATAGGGAGCTCACCGGCAGATCGAAGCTGAACAGGCCCGCGGAGGTCATGGCCCACCCCGATCCCAGACGGGCGGATTGGGGAATAAGATATGAGATCATACGGGCTGAAGGCGACCAGTTGAAGGTGAAATATCAGGCATGGAGGATCATTCCCTGATCTCCGGAAATCGTATGTAGAGCGTAATGCGCTTTACGCCTCTTCGCATTACGCTCTGCGTCCTATGCGATATGCCTTATTTACCGACCGGAGGTTTCCCGAGGATGTTGCCGATTATCCTTCTTCTGACGTTATCCCTTCTCTCCGGGACGGTCCACGCCGGCGATGAGATAAACCTCGCATTTCTGGGGGAGATGACCTTCACCAAGGAGATGGAGCCTCTGCTCGAGGAGAAAGGAGCGGAGTTTCCATTCGATGGGGTTCGTGAGGCGCTGCAAAACTCCGATTTCGCCGTCGGATTTCTCAACTCGCCGATCACTACCAGCGGTGAACCAGATCCGGATGTCCGAACTCCGTTTCGCGCGCCGATATCCGTGGCGAGGGGATTGGCGAGCGGGGGGATAAAGCTGGTCTCGCTCGCAACCCCCCATATAACCGATTACGGAGAGGAAGGGATAAAGGAGACCCTTGATGCGCTGGATTGGTATATCGTCAAAAAGGTCGGCGTGGGGAAAAATCTGGAGGAGGCGCGCAAACCGGCGATCGTGAACGTGAAAGGGATCAAGGTGGCCTTCCTGGCCTATCTCAGGGGCGATCAATTCACCTCGAAATACGCCGATCTGGAAACCCCGGGGCCATGTCCCCTTGCCCCAGAGATACTTGAAGAGGAGATACCAAAGGCGAAGAAGGCCGCCGATCTGGTAGTGGTCCTGGTGCACTGGGGAATAAGCGGCCGGTCGAAAGGTGTATCCGAAAAGCAGAGGTTTTGGGCGAAGATGATGTTGGATTTGGGGGCCGATGCCGTGGTCGGCCAGCAGTCACACAGGTTATACGGAGCGGAACTGGTAGATGGAAAACCCATCATCTATAGCCTCGCCGATTTCATCTTCGGCCTCTACGATAAACTACACGCTATGACCGTCCTGCCCGTGATAACCTTCTCCAAAGGTAAAGCGAGGAGGGTGAAACTCATACCGATCCTGGTGGACGATCCGAAAACCAAATGTCGGCCGGTGATCCTCTCCGGGGATGAGGCCAGGGAGGCGTTGAACAAATACGGATCGCTCTGCAAATCGCTGGGAACGGAGATGAAGATCAATGAGGATGTCGGAGTTATATCGATACCTTAAGGCTCTCTCATCTGATGGTTTCAACCTCCGTGATCTCACCGCTTTCATCTTGATAGCCCATCACCTTCCGCGCCAGCCTCTCATCGCCTGAAAGCGCATAGGCGAAGGCCATGTATCGTGCCTTGCTGGCGATGGAGGCGTTATGCCGCCGATCCGGTTTGTACTCTTTGGCGGCGTCCTGGAGGTTATATCGGATAAAACCCTCGATACGCCTTCTCGCCCATTCCTCCGTGTCCGTCCATGCTCTCAATCGATCTATCTCCTCCTGGTTCATGAACAGCCGTGGATGTGGTGGGAAGGCATTGGGGATGGAGATTCGTTCAATGGCGTGTGACGCCGTCGCGTCGTGTAAGAAGAGCAGAACCGCCAGACCTGGTAAAAATCTGATGATAGATATATGTGCCATTCCTCTCCCTCCTTTGCAAAGTTACGCGGCTGTCGACCCGCATTAGTCAACGGCGAATCCTTCCGAACTATCGATATTGATTAATCCATCCTCCGGATAGCTGGTGTAAAGCAGACGTTTCCTCACCTATCTCTCCATAGCCTCCTACTTTCTTAACCTGTCAGTCTCATCTGGATCTTCCTCCCCTATCGATTTGGGGGATTTTGTAGCTGTACAGATGTGAGCCGCTGGCGAAATAGATGCGCCCGTTCAGGATATCCCCTCCGGGGCCGATGGGCACCGGCGATTCGGCCAGCATCGTGATCTCGAACGTGCCTGTCTCAACGCGGGCGATGCCCTTCACGAACAGGATGTAGATCTTTCGATCGGGACTCAGAACGAACACGCGCGGGCCCTGCTGGGAGTTGGTCGGTCCGAACTCGGCCATCGTGTCCCGTTTGTGGACGACATCCTTTTTGGCGGGATCGAAGACGAAGAAAAGCCTGCGATCGGCGAAGCCATAGACGAGCCCGTCCGGCCCGAGGCACATGTCCGTATAGCTTTGTACGCCGGGGAACAGAGCTTTATGCCACTCGATCCGCTTCGTCGTCATGTCCATGATATAGAGCTCCGCCTCTTCGGCCTTCCTCTCGCCGCCGGTGCCTGGGGCGGTCGTTGTGCCGCCTAAGAGTTTGCCGTTCGGAAGCGCCACCAGGCTCATCGTGGAATGATAGGGGATGATGTCCGTGTGCTCGATCAGCGTGGCGGTTCGGGTTCTCCGATCCCAGAACAGCAGTCCGCCTCCTGTGTAACCGTAGCCGGGCGTGCCGGCCAGCACAAGCGTTCTCCCATCGGGATGTGCCAGTAGGTCGTGTGGCCGGTTTATCGTGGGAGCGCTCTGCGTCAGGAAGAGAGGATTGGAGTTCTCCTTCCCCTTCTGGGTCGGCACCCACTCTCGCGACGGGTCCCACTCCAACAGGAAGCCGCCGCCGTAGCCGCCGACGAAGAAGCGATCGCCCTGTCGGGCGACGGTGTTCCACTGGCCGTAACAGGCTCGATTCGTCCATTCGTCCGTCTCCGGGTTGTAGCTGAAGAAACGCATGGGAAAGGTCGTCCCGCCGCAGATCGTTCCGTTCGGCGCGACGGCGAGTCCCATGATATGGGCACCTTCGCTGGTGTAGTCGAAGGACAGCTCCTTGACCTCACCGGTTTCAGGGTTCTCCACCACCAGGACGCGGTTCACCAAGTCACAGGTTCTGATCCTTTTGCCGTCGGGGAACTCACGGTGGAACAGGCCCTGACTGCCGGTTATGATGGGTTTCTCGCTGATGCGCTCGGGCGGCGCGATCTTCCTACCCTCGCCTTTATGGAACTCATACCATTGCCCCTTTTCGGCATAGCCGTACACCTTTCCGTTCAGGTCTCGGACGACATATCCGCTCCCTTTGACGCGCTCGTCCTCGGGGATCATTGGTTTGGCCCGGCCCGTCCGAGAGTCGAAGGCGATGATCTGGCTGGCGGTGGGGCCGATCCCAAAATAAATCCAGCCCGCATCGTCGGCTGCGACATAGCGCGGGTATTGTCTCCAGTTCTGTCTATACACGTGGCCGTAGTCCTTGAACTCGCGCGTCTCGGGGTTGAACGACACGACGCCGCACTGCGGATACGTGACGGACCAGATAACCCCGTTATCGTCCTCGGTCATGCCCATGGCCATCTGCGGTGCGGTCTTTCGACAGAAGGTGAAAGCTCGTTTTGTGGGGTCGAACTCGACGAAGTGGCTGTTGAAATGGGTGTAGAACCTGTTATGGCTCGAGAGGATCGAAGCATAGGGACAATCGCCGCCGGGCGGAAAAGGCACGGGATACTCCTCGCTCTCTCCCGTCTCGGCGTCGATCATCAGAAGCGCATAGCCGCCGCGATGGTCGAACAGCCAGACCAACACGACATCGCGGCCTTTCCCGTCGAGCGTGGCGACGATGCCCCGGGGATAGCTGATGGGTGTGGCCACGCCGTGATGAAGGAATCCGTTCCCCAAATCCTCCGTAGCCCCGAAAGCCCCACCGACCAGCATCGTCCACATCAGAAGCGTATATTGCATGGTTATTCTCCTCCAGAAATCACCCGTATTTCCCCAGAGTGTACCATGCCTTCCATTTCACGTCAATCATTGGATGCCTGCTCGCTTACGAGAGCCGCTGGGAAAGCCCACTCCATACAGGTTGAGGTAAAGGTTAAGGTATAGGCAGAGGCAA
>CAZHVH010000323.1:0-4423 GCA_964535855.1 uncultured bacterium | reverse complement strand
TCTTTATGGCGAATTTCATATTGCTGATCACTGCCCTATTAGGGGTAATGATCGGTGAGGGAAAGGAGATTCAAATGGAGAGGAAGATCAAAGCGTCGGAGCTTCCGACCCATCCCCGATTGCTTCTAAGCAGGAAGGGGATAGAGGAGCTTAAAGCCCGTATCGAACGATATGGGTGGGCTAAGG
This sequence comes from uncultured bacterium, assembly GCA_964535855.1. Classification (GTDB taxonomy): domain Bacteria; phylum Poribacteria; class WGA-4E; order B28-G17; family B28-G17; genus JAGGXZ01. The sequence continues at coordinate 4,237 of CAZHVH010000323.1, read as the reverse complement.
CCGAGTGGGGAAGGATCAAAAGGAACGCCGATCGACTGCTCACCGAAACGGTTGAACTTCCGCCTCGAGGCGGAAACTGGTGGCATTGGTACGCATGTCCCAAACACGGGGCGGCATTGCGCACCGGAAAGAAAATAGGAGAGTGGCGGTGGCAGCATATCTGCCCTGTGGACGGCGAGGTGTTGCTGGGCGATCCAGATCACCCCGACAGGGACTATGACGGCTGCGTGATCTCCGGAATCCACCACAGATACTCTCGCGCCGTGCGCGATCTGGGACTGGCATATCAGATCATCGGAGATGAAAGATACGCCCGAAAAGCGCGTGAGATACTACTGGCATATGCCGATCGGTATTTGAGTTATCCACTACACACCATCCGAGGCGAGCCTAAGATCGGCGGCGGTAGAGTTGGTCCTCAGACCCTGGACGAGTCCACCTGGCTCATCCCGATCTGTCAGGGCATGGATCTGATCTGGGAGACGCTGAGCGAGGATGATCGCAAAGAGATCGCCCAAAAGCTACTGCTCCCCGCCGCTAAGGAGGTCATCCTGCCCCACAAAATAGGCGTGCACAACATCCAGTGCTGGAAGAACAGCGCCGTCGGATTGGTGGGGTTTCTCCTCGGGGATGAGAAGCTTATGGAGGAGGCGATCTACAACCCGGATCGAGGCTACTGGAGACAGATGCGCGATGGGGTTCTGCCCGATGGCGTCTGGTGGGAGGGGGCATGGGGATATCACTTCTACACGCTCTCGGCGCTTTGGAGCCTGACGGAGGCCGCCCGCAACTGTGGGATCGACCTCTACTGCGAACAGCTTAAGAGTATGTTCGATGCCCCGCTCAGGTTTGCCATGCCGAACCTCCACCTGCCGGCCTTCAACGATAGCAGTGAGGTGAATCTGCGGGGACACGCATCGATATATGAGCTCGCGTTCGCCCGATATCGGGATCCGCTTTACGTCAAGCTCATCAGATCAAGCGACAGGCGAAACGATTTCGCCCTGCTGTTCGGCGTGAGTGATCTGCCGGGGGAGAGGGAAATCGAATGGAAGAGCGTCAACTATCCCCGATCGGGCTATTGTATACTGGCCCGAGGCTCAGGCGATGGGGCGACATGGCTCTGCCTCAAATACGGCCCTCACGGCGGCGGTCACGGCCATCCCGATAAGCTCAACTTCGTCCTCTACGCCAAAGGCGAGATCATAGCCCCCGATCCCGGGACATCCCGCTACGGCGTGCCGATACGATCGGGATGGTATCGCTCCACCTTGGCCCACAACACCCTGACGGTGGACGAGAGATCTCAGACGCCAGCCGAAGGGAGATGTCTCGCCTTCGGAACCGATGGAGAGGCCGATTACGTCGTGGCCGAGGCAGGCGAGATCTACGAGGGCGTTCGATTCATCAGGGCTATCGCCCTGCTCGTTGAGAACCTCATACTGTTTATCGATCAGATACGCTGTGACAGGGAGAGAACCCTGGATTTGGCCTATCATAATCTAGGCTCATGGGTCAGGCCGATCGAAGGAAAAGCTTGGATGCCTCCCGATAAACCCGGCTATCGATATCTCCGCAACGCCGTCATCGGAACCGGCGATGAGGGGGCGGAGCTGGAGGTATCTACGGGGGAAGGGAGGGAGATCGGGATCACGCTGATGGGCGGCGAGAGGACCGATGTGATCACCGCCACGGGCGTGGGAGGACACCTGGAGGACAGAGTGCCGATGGTTATCTTCCGCCGTCGTGCTGAAGCTACGGCATACGTTTGGGCGATATCGCTTGACGGGGAGAAGGTGGAGATCGAAAGCCTAGAGGTTCGAGGTTTGGACGGCAAACTCGTCCCGATTTCGCTCGCGACGGCGGTTCAGGTTAAAACCTCGGGAGGGGTTGAAAGCACTTTCGTCCTCAACCCTGATCGGATTCCGCTTGAGGTGAAGCTCCCTGACGGTTCCCGCAGACACGTGAGAGAGGTCTTCAGGAGGTTGTGATCCCATGGGGGAGATATTAGAGGAGTATCTGTCGGTGCTTTCAAGCGTAAAGGCATATCTGGAGGAGCTTCGGAGGTGCGGGTACTTCGAGCTCCCGAGCGTGGAGTCAGGCGAGGATTTCGATGAGGAGGAGGAACCGAAGGGATCGCGTTTGAAAGTGGGAGATCTGACCCTTAGGGAGAGCCGAACAACCGGGCCTCAGGTGATCGTTCGATCGGCTTCTCCGGAGATCCCCTCCCTCTTCGGCTCGACCCCATCGAGCGGATCGGGCCTTTTCGAGGGATACGACATGGAGCGCCTCAGAGAGGAGGCGCTTTCATGTCGGAGGTGTGAGCTCTATAAAACCAGGACGAAGGTGGTCTTCGGAGTGGGCGATGAGAACGCCACACTGATGTTCGTGGGCGAGGCTCCCGGGAGGGATGAGGATCTTCGGGGCGAGCCGTTCGTCGGCAGGGCCGGACAGTTATTGGACAGGATATTGGCAGCGATAGGTCTTTCACGGGAGGAGGTTTACATCGCCAATGTGCTGAAATGCCGGCCGCCGAACAACCGCGATCCCCTGCCGAGCGAGGTGGAGGCGTGTGAGCCGTTTCTGCTGAGGCAGATAGAGCTCGTAAAGCCGAAGCTGATCTGCGCCCTTGGTAGACATGCCGCGCACACGCTGCTTAAAACCAGGGCCTCTCTGAAGAGCCTGCGCGGCAGATTCCACTCCTATCACGGGATCAAGCTGCTGGTGACATATCATCCCGCTTCCCTCCTGAGAAATCCCAGCCTTAAACGCCCCACCTGGGAGGATATGAAGATGTTAAGGGCTGAATATGACAGGATCTTAAGGGGTGAGAGCTGAAAATGGCGAGATACGCCCTCGTCGTTTTCCCCATTCCCCTCGACAAGAGCTTCTGCTACTCCGTTCCGCAGGAGCTGCGGGACAAGGTACGTCGCGGCGTCAGGGTGATAGCCCCTTTCGGCAGGCGACATGAGGAGGGGTATGTGATCGAGACGCCCGATCGACCCAACTATCCGGAGGAGGAACTCAAGCAGATATTGGATTGCCTCGACGAAGAGCCGTTCTTCTCAGAGGAGATGCTCCTGCTGACCAGATGGATCGCCGATAGATACCTCTCCTCTTGGGGTGAGGCGTTAAGGTGCGCCGCGCCCTATGGCACGAGGGCGGTGATAAACAGGTATGTTACCCTTAACCCGGATGCGGAGATCTCCAAGGAGACCCTTGAATCGCTGCAGCGGCACGCCCCCAGACAGCATGCCATCCTGGAGAGGGTCATCGCAAAAGGCAGGGTATCAATCTCCTCGCTGCGAAGGGGGCTGGGAAGCAAGGGCTTTTACGCCGCCCTCTCCGCCCTGGAGAGGAAGGGGTTCGTGTTGATCTCCCAATCCGTCAAACCGGCCAGGGAGAGGCGGATAAAATACGTCACACTCGATATGCCTATAGAGGCTGCCTCCGAGGCGGCCGACTCGCTTGAAAGGAAAGCTCCCAAGGCCGCTTCCGCCTTACGAGCGCTGCTCGATGAGGGTGAGATGCCGCTGCGGGATCTGATGGAGATAAGCAGGGCGGCCCGATCCTCGATCGAGTTACTTGAGAAAAAAGGGTTGATCCGAATCGAGGAGGTGGAGGAGCTCAGAGTGCCGGAGGAGGGATGGCGTGATGAATCGTACGTTGAGAGGTTCGATCTGACGGAGGATCAGAAGAGGGCACTTAAGGGGATCTCGGAGGCGATCCGATCCGAAAGGCATCGCGTCTTCCTCCTGCACGGGGTCACGGGAAGCGGCAAGACGGAGGTTTACATGCGAGCGATAGAGCTGACTCTGGAGATGGGCAAGGGGGCGATCGTGCTCGTTCCCGAGATATCCCTCACACCGCAGACCGTGGCGAGGTTCACCGCAAGGTTCGGGGAAAGGATCGCCGTCCTGCACAGCCGCCTCTCGCCTGGGGAGAGATATGATCAGTGGAGGCTGATCAGGGACGGGGAGGCCGATATAGTCGTCGGCCCACGTTCAGCGGTGTTCGCTCCCGTCAGATCGCTCGGCCTCATCGTGATAGACGAGGAGCATGAGACCTCATACAAGCAGGGCGAGCCCGCTCCCAGATACCACGCCCGGGATGTGGCGATAAGGCGGGCGCAGATCGTCTCCTGTCCGGTGGTGATGGGAACGGCAACGCCATCTCTCGAATCGTATTACATGGCCTCCATCGGAAGATACACGCTGATCGAGATGCCCAGGAGGGT
>CAZHVH010000322.1:0-4457 GCA_964535855.1 uncultured bacterium | reverse complement strand
ATGTTTTCAGGTTGCCTTTGGAGCGAATATCTGTTCGTCGAGACCAGCTTTAAGCCGGAGGAGTTCGTGAACTACGCTCTCCAATCGAACGGCGCCAAGGTTAGAGTTTCGGAGGACAACCCGGAACATCCGGCTTCAACCTTGATAAACGGCGTTAAGGATTCGAACCTGTGGGATCAGGGCGAAGGGTGGGAGCTGCCCTATAGTATCTCTCTAATAGTCTGGCAGGATAATATGCGTCGGGTGATCGATATGCCCGCAGTCGAGTCGCTTGGATGGGTGATCATAGATCTTCCGGAGCCGAAGTTGATAAATCGGATCGTGATCTACACGATAAACTCCAAGAAATACCCGGCCGCGCAGTACGGGGTTAAAAACCTCGTCATCCAATATAAGCCCTATAACCCACAGATCTCCAACCCTGGATGGTTTGCCATCGAGAGGACGGATAGGAGCCTTGGTCAGCCGATCGATGGGGTTAAGGACAACAAAAGCGGTGTTATAGACGTCAGGTTCAAGCCCGTCTACACCCAATCCATCATGATAACCATTCAGGATACCAACGATATGAAGAGGGTCAGAACCTTCTACCTCGAGGGTAAGATAAGGCTTTTGGAGATAGAGATTTATGGGAGGGAGAGGAAATCCAAAGGTGAGGAGGAGCTGTTTTGAAGGAAAGAGGTGATATCCGCGTGCCGCTGTGCAGGCCCTGGGTGGGCGAGGAGGAAGTGGAGGCAGTAGCGGAGGTTATCAGGTCGGGCTGGCTGAGCACAGGGCCCAGGACGTTAGAGTTTGAAAAGGAGTTCGCCCGATATGTGGGGGCCAAGCACGCCGTAGCCACCAGCTCTTGCACTTCCGCCCTCCACCTCTCTCTGGTGGCCTCGGGAGTGGAGGAGGGGGACGAGGTTATAACCTCCACCTTCACCTACACGGCGACGGCCGAGGCGATAGGGTATGTGGGGGCTAAGCCGGTTTTCGCCGACATCGATCCCGTCACGCTTAACATCTTGCCCGAGGAGATCGAGGATAGGATCACAGATCGGACGAAAGCGGTCATCCCCGTACATGTGGCGGGCTATCCCTGTCGGATGGATGAGATATACGACATCGCCGGACGATATGGACTTGCGGTGATCAACGACGCAGCCCACGCCATATCGACCAAGATCAGAGGACGAAGGATCGGATCGATGGAGCATCTCAACTGTTTCAGCTTCTATGCGACCAAAAACATTACCACCGGCGAAGGAGGCATGATCACGCTCAACGAGGATGAGCTCGCCGAAAAGCTCAGGCTCATGCGATTACACGGGATCGATCGCTATACATGGGCGAGGCTCCAAGGAGATAGGCGATGGTATTATGAGGTGGTGGAGAGGGGGTTTAAGTACAACATGAGCGACATCCAGGCCGCCATGGGCCTATGTCAGCTGCGAAAGATAGACGAGATTCAAAGGAGACGAGAGGTGATAGCCGCCAGGTATAACAGGGTCTTCTCGGATATCGAGGCGATCCTCACCCCATCTATCCCCACTGATGGCAAACATTCCTGGCATCTCTATATAATCCGCCTGAATTTGGAGATGCTCAGGATAGACAGGGACGAGTTTATAAGGCAGATGGCGGAGAGAGGTATCGAGTGCAGCGTCCATTTCATCCCGCTCCATATGCATCCGTTTTACCGTAAGCGATACGGATATAAGGCCGGTGATTTCCCCAAAGCCGAGCAGGCCTATAGACAGGTCGTTACCCTGCCCCTGTTCAGCGGTATGGGAGATGAAGAGGTCGATCTCGTCATAGATTGCGTCCTAGATATAATCCGGAATTACAGGAGGTGAGCCTAGGAATATGATACCCTTATTGATCTGCCTTTATCTGATCGCCTCTCCAACGGCAACCCTCATATCAGCTCAGGGCGAGATACCCTGGCGTGGGGATGTCATCCTATTCGACCTCCATATCTCCTTCGAATCGGATCGGCCGGTTCACGAGATCTCCCTCTCGCTCCCCCAGGGAGCGGTCCCGGGTTACATGAGCTTCGAGGGGAATCCCGTCTCATGGGTGAGCGAGAAGGATAAGCTGGTGATCTCGCTGCCGAGGGAGGTTCCCGCCGGCGAGAGGTTCGGGTTAAACATGAGATACGGTTTGCGATTGCCTGCTGGAGATCTGATGATGATAGCGAGATGGGCGCCGGAGTTCGGATATCCCGTTCCGACGACCCTGTCATTGAGGCTCCCGCCGTGGTTCAGATTACGAGATGTTCCGAAAGCCAAGGCTCTTGAATTCGGAGGGATGAAGATCTACACGTGGAAGGATCAACGCGCTACCGGCTTCACGCTCGTTAAAATGAAGCCTCCGAAGCCGGTGACGGTAATGGATCTGACCGATCGAAATTACCGACCTCATCTCTTCAGGCTGATCTATCGTCCGGAGGAGAAAACCTGGTACGTATGTATCGATCGAAACTGCCTCGCCTCAAAGGATGGGATACGGTGGGTCGCCTTAGACAAGGGAAACCCGATTCCTCCTGAAGCGATGGAGAAGCGGATCTGCGACCTAGGAGATGGGAGATCCTTCCATCTCGTCATTCGTTCACACCTGATGGAAGGCTTTCTGGAGACGCCCGATGGGATCGGAGAGAGATATGAAATCGATCGAATCCGCCCCTCTGAAGGAGAGGTGGCAAGTTTGGTTTTCGATCCGGGATCAAAGAGGCTCCATCTGGTCTATCTTGATCCCAACGGCGATTTAAGGCATAGATCTCTGTTTCCGCCATATCGGCCCAATAACTGGATTCCGAAGCTCGGCGGGGGATCGAAGGGATATCCGGTGGCGAAAGGTGTGGATGATTTCGCTCTGAGCATAGATAAATCGAAAAACCCCGCCAGGCTGATCGTCGTTTATATCAGAAAGGGGGAGGTTTTGAGGAGGGATTACGACGGGGTGGTCTGGTCGGATCGGGAGTTCAAACTGCCGTCCTTATCCGGGAAGATAGAGAGGATATCGATGAACGAGGAAAGCTCTGAGAGAACAGCCCTCCTCTATTTAGTATCCTCCCCGATGAAACGGGTGGTGTTTCTACCGCTTTGGAGGTGATGAATTGAAGAGCATCAGATCTTATCCAGCCCGTAGGGTCTGCGGGGAGATAGTCCTCCCCGGCGATAAATCCATGTCTCACCGCTCAGTCATGATATCCGCTTTGGCAGAGGGGGAGTCGGTTATCAAGGGTTTTCTGCGCAGTGAGGACTGTCTCAACACCGTCAGGGCGATCAGGATGTTGGGAGTGATGGTACACGACGACCCGATAGCGTTAAGGGTTGAGGGAAGGGGATTAGATGGACTGACCGAGCCGTCCGATGTGATAGATGTCGGAAACTCCGGCACGCTTATCAGGATAATCTCTGGTCTGCTGGCGGGACAGCCCTTTTATAGCGTGTTAACGGGGGATGAATCCATAAGGCGGAGACCTATGCTCAGGGTGGTCGAGCCGCTCAGGGAGATGGGAGCCACCGTGTTGGGGAGACAGGAGGGAAGATACGCTCCTCTGACGATAAAAGGAGGAAATCTCAGATCCATAACCTATCGCACGAAGGTGGCCAGCGCTCAGGTGAAATCGGCGATACTCATGGCGGGGTTGTTTGCCGACGGGGAGACAACCGTTATAGAGCCCGGGCCATCGAGGGATCATACCGAGCGGATGCTCTCCTACTTCGGCGCTCAGATAAGCCGCGATGGCACGAGGATCACGATAAAGGGTTTGCCACGTCTTGAGCCGAGGGAGATGTCGATACCGGGCGATATCTCATCCGCCGCTTATTTCATCGTCGCCGCTCTGCTGGTGCCCGATTCCGATCTTTTGATCAGAGATGTCGGCGTCAACCCAACCAGAACCGGTATAATCGAGGCGCTCACGCTGATGGGAGGCAGGATAGAGATACTCAACCGCCGGATCTGGGGCAACGAACCGGTGGCCGACATCAGGGTTAGATCATCGAAGCTCAGGGGGATATCGGTAGGCGGCGATCTGATCGTCAGGATGATAGACGAGATCCCGATCCTGGCCGTTGCCGCCACACAAGCTGAGGGTGAAACGATCATCAGAGACGCCGCCGAGCTGAGGGTTAAGGAGAGCGACAGGATAGCCACCATATCGGAGGAGCTGGGCAGGATGAACGCTCGGATCAAACCGCTTGAGGACGGGATGATCATATCCGGACCGACGAAACTGCGCGGAACTGCCTGCCGAAGCCACGGCGATCATAGGGTCGCCATGTGTATCGCCATAGCCGGGCTGATAGCCGAAGGCAGAACGACCATCCTCAACGCCGATCCCATACAGACCTCCTTCCCGAACTTCGAGGATCTGCTCGCCCTGACGGTCGAAATATAATCAACAGGGAGGCAAGTGATAGCCGCCAGAATGTAGTATCTATGGCCAATTGTCCGCCGTCCACAGC
>CAZHVH010000321.1:0-4466 GCA_964535855.1 uncultured bacterium | reverse complement strand
AGCTTATCGGCGAGGTGATCGTGTAAGGACTGGGCTCATCCAGTTTAAGCTGCCCCATGTCTATAGGCTGATACTTAAGGGGCATTGAAAGCCAAACGAGAGCTACGGCGAATATCAGCCCCGTAAGCCACCAGTGGAGCTTCAGCCTCTGCCATAGCGGCGCCGTCTCCACATCCCCGCTCGAGCTTCTCCTGCCGATCCCTTTCTTTCTCATCCCATATCCTCCTTAGAGTAATCCCTATTCTCGTAGGCCTCTATAATCCTCTGTACCAGCTCATGCCTCACCACATCCTCGCCGGTGAAGTAGACGAAGGCGATCCCATCGATTCCGGATAGCACCTCTTGAACGTCCACCAGTCCGGAGGCCTTCTTGGACGGCAGGTCGATCTGCGTGATATCACCCGTGACGACAGCCTTTGAGTCGAAGCCCAACCGCGTCAGGAACATCTTCATCTGTTCGATGGTAGCATTTTGGGCTTCATCGAGGATTATGAAGGAGCTGTTGAGGGTTCTGCCTCTCATGAAGGCCAACGGCGCGACCTCTATGATGCCCTTATCCATATACTTAGCTATGGTGTCCGGCGGAAGCATGTCATAGAGAGCATCGTAAAGAGGCCTGAGATACGGGTTGATCTTGGCCTGTATATCGCCCGGGAGAAATCCGAGTTTCTCGCCGGCCTCGACGGCGGGCCTCGTCAGGATGATACGGCTCACGCGGCCGGATTTGAGCGAGGCGACCGCCATGGCGACCGCCAGGTAGGTCTTGCCCGTCCCCGCCGGCCCTATCCCGAAGACCAGATCATGGGTCTTTATCGCCTCCACGTATCTCCGTTGTCCCGGCGTCTTCGGCCTCACAAACCCGCGCTTGGAGAGAACCGGGATGCTCTCCCCGACCTCAACGATCTTATCCCGTCGCTTGACCATGCGGATGACGTATCTGACGTCGTTTATGCCTATGGTCTGACCGCTTCTAAGGAGGGCGAGAAGCTCTTCGATCGCCTTAGCGGCTCCCTGCGTTTCCTCCTCACCACCGATTACCTCAAACCCCTCTCCCCTCAGAAGGACGCTGGCGTTGAATTTATCCTCTATCAACCTCAGATATTCATCATGCTGTCCCGAAACGGCCTGTGCCTCAGATATGCTCTGAACCGCCACCGTGAGGCTGTTTACCTTACCTGCCTTCTTTGAGATTCTTCCCATGATTTGAGATCTTCCCCTCTTCCTCCTCCTTACATGAAGAGCTCGTGTTTTCAAGCATTCTTAATTATAACAAGGCATGATGGGAAAATCAACTTCCTACCCTTCCTTTCTACCCTCCTCCAGATCACGAGCGGCCTCAATGATGGCCCGCCGCATCGCCTCCAATCTGACGATGAGGCTGTCCTCAAGCTGCTTTAAATGGAGCAGCCATGCCTCGCGGGAGCTGTTCTCATCGTCGCCGAATCCGTCGGTTATCGAAAGGCGGATGAATTTCAGCCTCTCCTCCTGAAGTATCTTCTGCTGCTGGTCGTAATCCGCGAGCCCGACGTTTAGGAGGCTCGACAGTTCTCTGATTCTCTCTACGCTCATGATATCACCGCCGTTATTATAAATGTCATTTGTTGTCATTTACGGTCATTTGTGGTCATCGCTTTGATTTCAAACCCTCTTCGCCAGCCACCGGACGCCGTTGGCGATTATCCTTCTCACCTCGTCCATATAGTAGATCGGAAAGGTCTCGTGTCCGGGGCGGAAGTAGAAAACCCTGCCGTTGCCGACCGTCCAGACCAAGCCGTCCCTGGCCAGCTCCTTTCCGTCGCAGTAAAGCCCAGCGATTATAACCGCCTCGGGTATCGGCACGTCATAAGGCTCGCCGTACCACTCCTCGCGCGGGATGACGAAATCGCTAACCCCTTCAGCTATCGGATGGTCCGGGTTAACCACCTTGATGTAGCCCGGTTTGCCGTCCTCCACATATGCCCGCCACGCGCAACTGGTTCCGAGAAGCGCCTTGAGGGGCCTGGCGAAGTGTGAGGAGTGAAGGGCGAGGTATCCCATCCCCCTCTCTTTGACGTGTCTGACCACCCTTTCAACCGTCTCATCGGTCACATCGCCGTGTCTGACATGGCCGAACCATATCAGGACATCGGTCTCGCTCAATTTCCCCTCGCTCAGCCCCTGATCGGGTTCATCGATGTTGGCCGTCTCTGCGACGATATCGTCGAGGGTGTTGAGATATTCGGCCAGAGCTCCGTTTATCCCGTTGGGATAGACCGATTTCGGCTCGGAAAGCTCCGACCAAGCCAGGACTCGGATCTTCTCTGCCATCTCTCCCTCCTCATTTTGTATCGCATAAGCTATGATATCACATATGACACCCTAGATCCAGGGCTTTTTGATGATTTAAACCGCTGAACGCCGAGACTTGTGCTACCTAAAGTTTCCGCCATCTCCAATATATCTTCCGCAGAGGGAACTCCTGGGTTTTCCCGCCCAGTGTCCTCTCGATATAATGTTGCTCGCGCGTTACCCGGGTGCGAAGCTCACAGGCAAGATTCAGGAGTTCGGCCAATTCCTCATCGGTGAACTTCCCTCTCCCCTTTCCCCAAAAGGGGCTTAACCCTGTGTCTCAGGATATGAGCAACCGTGAGCACATCCTGCCCACTAAGCCATTTCTTGTAGTTTGAGACATAATCGCGGCCGAAATCCATGTTCAATTTGGATCTCTCCTCGATGAAGAGCTTCGATATGCCTTGAGACCAACGCCCACACGGGCAGGGCGGCGTTCTCATGCTCCAGCATCCGGTTCATATCGGCGAGCGTTCGACCCTGGAAATCCCTCTCCCGCCCACGCAGGAGGAGGGTGATCTCGTCGAGGAGCACCACAAGCGCCTTGAATCCCTGATCCCTCAGATGTTCCGTGAGCTTTCGCATCCCCTCCGTCATCGGCTCGTAAAAGTCCATCACGCTGACTGCGGTGTCCCCATACACGTGACGGCGGATCTCACCGGCAAGCTCATCCGGATTTTCCTCCTTCATCCGCTCGAAGCCCTCTCTGTCGGTGACCGTCAGGCTGTTTTCGAAGAGGAGGTCCCATCGTAACGGCTGAGCCTCGGCCTGTCTCTCGAACTCGCTTATGAGCTTTCGGGTTGATGAGAGCTCGACTGGAATCCCGTCTCGGCCGATTCGGCGATGCTTTTGACGAGCGATTCAAGCTCCTTGGCGATAAGCTCCGTGATGACGTAGTTCTCCACATACTCCCGCCGCCTTTCCTCCATACCGATCTCCCCGACCTTGATCACGAGGGAGGGCTTACGGTCGGGGATCTCTATCACGTCTCGGATGGTCTGATTCATCTCTCATACCTCGCTTAAAGGCTAAATTTCTCATCGTGTATAAAAGTATCGCTCCAACCGCTCCATAGGAATATATCGTGAGGCATGTCGGATAATGGCTCTTAACGTTCCCACGTCCAACTCCCGATGAAGAGGGACAACCAATGTCTGTTTCTCGCCAGCCTCGCTTATTCGCCTGAGCTTCACGTGACTTCCGCTTTGAGAGTGGACGGTAAACCCAAGTTCCCTGAAGATCGAAACAACATCCTTACCTGATAGCCGCCTCAGCCTGGGGGACACCTGTTACCTCCACTTCGATTATCGCCAGAATCGCCGCATCGGGAGCGATACCGATCTCCGATGGGTCCTCATCTTTGAGATAAAGCGCAACCGCATCCTGAAGATTGGCTATGGTCTCATCCAGCGTTTCACCCTGGGTGACGACGCCTATATCCAGACACTCTGCGACATAATATTTTTCGCCTTTATGTATATAGGCTTTGATCGTGTGTTGAAGCGGTTTCATATCAGATACTCCTCCACCTGTCTCCTTAACTCCTCAGATAGGTCCGGAAGGACCTTCTCGCGCACCCACGATCGGAACGGCTCAGGGTCGCCGCCTTTTGACCTCGCCTCCTCGGCGAGACCCAAAAACACGTTCACCTGGATCTCAGGCGACCATCCGGTCCACCCGTATCGAGTCTCACCGCCGGGGATCAAGGGTTTGAGGAACCGTTCGTGCAGGATATCCACCTTCTTCGCCCCTCGACCCACGAGGACCTTTTGTGGGTCATACGGTATCGGGCGGCAGTCGGTCTCGATGCACTCCCCGATGAAATCCGCCGTCAACGTCAGCCCGCCGCCGTAGTATACGCTCCTGAGCGCCTCCACCCTCTCGGCGGGCAAGTTTGGGACCCGTTCGTCCAGGAAATTCGAGGCTTCCTCCGCGGAGAGGTTTCGCAGCTCGGCCTCTATCCCTACTATGCTCGATTATGCCAAATCATTGAAAAGCCCTCGATCTCCTGGATGCATTAGGAAATCTATCGGTGGATTAAGTAGGGGCGAGGCATTTTTTCGAATGCCTCGCCCCTATAGTTCCTACAGACGCTTGTAGCCAGCCGCCACCTTTTTGAAAGCCTCTATCACCCCTTC
>CAZHVH010000320.1:2533-4477 GCA_964535855.1 uncultured bacterium | reverse complement strand
GTGGGCGCTTCTATCATAACCTCGCGAGGCTGCCCCTTCAGATGCCGTTTCTGCACCCGGTCCGCCTTCAGACTTGACGGATATAGGGAGCGATCCGCTGAAAACGTCATAGATGAGATAGAGAGGATCTACCAACAGGGATATCACGTGCTCTACATAGTGGACGACAATTTCACGGTTAACGTCAGAAGGGTTAGCAGGATATTGGATGGGATCATATCCCGCGGCATAAGATTGGCGATCCTAGCTCAGGGAAGGGTCTCGACGGCATCGGATGAGCTTTTCGCTAAGATGAAGGAGGCTGGGTTCGTCCTGATCTCCTTCGGCCTGGAATCGGGAAACCAGGATGTGTTGGATTTCTATCGCAAGGGGACGACCGTGGAACAGGGGATCAGGGCGGTGGAACTGGCCGATAGATATGGGATCTTCACCAGCGGAAGTTTCATACTCGGCGCTCCGATAGAGACGGAAGCCCATCTGGATCGGACGGTGAAATACGCTTATGAGATCCCGCTCGATGTGGTTTTTTTTAGCGTGCTCAATTACGCAAGGGGATCAGATCTGTGGGCTGAGGCGGTGGATAAGGGGTTGATAAGGGAGGATGAGGAAGAGGTGCTCGCAGACAGCACCAGGGGATTGGGACGGTTCCCTTCTGAATATCTCAAAAGGAGGGCTTCGGAGGCACAGATCCGATTTTACCTCAGGCCGAAGCTATGGATGAGATACCTTCGAAAGCTCGGAGGATATGAAAACCGTAAATTCGTGAGGTTGCTCGTCAGGGGATTTCTGAGGTTTTGGTGCGATTTCGCCTCCGATCAGCTTTCGGCTTGGACGGGTTCCTCGGGCTGAATCTTCCTCGTCTTCATGCTCAGAATCGGTATGTTAGCCACGAGCGCTACTGACTCATCCTCCCTGTGCAGGTCGACCTCAACCCCTTCGGTGTTTATCTCGAAGTATTTCGATAGCAGTTTCAACATCTCCTCTTTCAGCACATCTATTATCTCCGGATCGACTCCCGTTCTATCCTGTATTATGACCAGTTTCAGCCTGCTTTTGGCGATCTGTCGGCTTTCGGGCTGTTTTCTGAGAAACTTGAGTATTCTATCGAGTATCAAGGTTCACCCCCTTCCGTTCTTGCCAAAGAGCCTTCTGATTTTAGCGATCAGACCCTCGGGCTCGATGATATCCTGGAAATCCACCTCTTCCCCCTCAAGCTTCCTCGCTATCCTGTTGAAAGCCTCGGCGGCGATCGACCTAGTGTTCAACATCAGCGGAAGCCCCCTGTTGGATGAGATCAGGATGTTCTTGTCTTCGGGCACGATCCCTAAAAGCTCTATGGCGAGTATCTCAAGCACATCCTCCTGGCTGAGCATATCCCCCTTCTTGACCATTTGGGGGGAGAACCTGTTGAGAATCAAGCCTGGATTCTGAATGCCTTCATTTTGAAGCAGCCCGATGATCTTATCGGCATCTCTGACGGCGGCGACGTCCGGCGTGGTGATGACGATCGCCTCCTCGGCCCCTGCTGCGGCGTTTTTGAATCCCCTTTCGATTCCGGCCGGCGAGTCTATCAGGACGTAATCGAACTCCTCTTTGAGCTTTCCACAGATCTCCTTCATCTGTTCGGGTGAGATATCCTCCTTGTTGGCCTTCTGCGACGCTGCGAGCAGCTTCAGGTTTGGGATGCGCCTGTCAGTGACGAGCGCCTTTTTCAGCTCACACTTGCCCTCGATGACGTCCATCGAGGTGTAAACCACCCTGCTTTCAAGCCCCATAACCACGTCCAGGTTTCTCAGTCCGATGTCGGCGTCCACCAGAGCCACGCTCTTTCCCATTTTGGCAAGGGCTGTGCCCAGATTGGCGGTGGCGGTGGTCTTGCCGACACCCCCTTTACCTGAGGTGATAACGATAGATCTTCCCATGAACTCTATCTCCCCTCCTTAA
>CAZHVH010000320.1:0-2433 GCA_964535855.1 uncultured bacterium | reverse complement strand
TCAACGAGGCTATGGCGACGTTCGGCCCTATCCGCGATAGCCCTTCCAGCTTGGTAAGGATCAATATCCCTCCCACAAAAGCTCCCAGAACGCCGAACGTCAGGGACCTCGCCCGCATCGCCTTGAAAATAAGAGCGGCACGTCTACAATTTGTCTCGGTAGCTTCCGCTCTCCCCCATAAAACCTTGAAAGCCAAGCTGATCTCCCTCAAGGAGAAGCTGAGAAGCGAGGAGACGAGCACACTGACCAGGATATAGATCACCGCAGTAAGGGAGACGAAATCGCGTGCTCCCCCTTTGTTCGCCCAGATCATCAACGTTAGTAGCGCCAGTATGAGGAGAAAAGCTATTATCGACCTCACGAGACACCTCCGATTTCGATTGATGATACATCAGAGGGCAAGCTACGTTTGATGGAATCAACCCTTATATCTGCTGACCACGATCCTGTCGTCCTCGATTCTGGCGATCTCCATCGCCGATCGGAATCGCCTTCGTCTTCCCCCCTCCTCCGGTCGGATGCTAATGCAATCGGCGATCCTTATCTGGACGGGATCGAAGTTCAAGGCGGCTATTACGGCGGATCTATCCCCCAGTGCTCCGGCGAAGGCCCTTCCCCTGAGAGAGCCTAAAACGATGATATCGCCGGAGGCTATTACATCCGCCCCCGGGTTGACGTCCCCCATCAAAATCACGCTACCCTCCAGAAATCTCTCCTCCTGTCCCGCCCTTAAAGTTCGCTTGACCAGCCGGGCGTTGGCCGTCGGGAATTCCTCCAACACCTCAGCCACTTCGCTTCGAACCGGCTCAGCCTTTTCAAAGGCGGGTATATCGAGAACGCCTGCCAGGCGTCTCGTCTTGGTGGATGAGGAGATGATACCCTGGATCCTCACATCGAACTTTCTGAGGAGCACGTTCTGAAGCCTTCGGATATCGTCGTCCGAAAGGGCCCTCTTGCCGGCATCCAACGTGATGGCGCTTCCGACTATGAAGTCCCCCAACCCCTCGAGCTTTTTGATCAGGGCGGTCTCCACCTCGGCCAGCGGAGCCTCCTCATCTATTATGACTCTTAGCCCTCCCCTGTATCCTTTGAGCTGGATCAATTCCCCCATTCGGCTATCTCCTCACCATCGGAAGGACATATGGTCCCTCCGGCACGGCATATACCCTGGCACGGGACCCATATTTTTCAAGCGCTCGATCGAGCCCCTCCTGCGGAGAACGGAGCGGAACGACGAAGAGCTCCTTCAGGGTTTCGTAATCTATCCCTGTCGAGTAACAGTAAACCTCAGCTTTCCTCAGCACCTTTACAAGCTCCTCAAACTGCCACTGATCCACGACGAATTTATTTAGATCATAAAGGTCTCGGACGAATTTGTCAAGGTCTTTCGTCTCGATCATAAGCCTCGTGAACGGCTCGCTGCCTATCCCCTCGCTACATTCGGCTATGAGGATTATCGTTCCGCCGGGTTTGACCACGTCCAGAACGCCCACGGCTCCTTTGATCGCCTGATAGAAGGTGGTATCCAGCGGATATCCAGCCGAGGATGTGATAACGATATCAGCGGGCTCATCCACCACCACCTTAACGGCCTTTTCGCAGAACCTAACCCCTGCCAGATGGGCCTCCACAAGGTCTCCTGCGAATACCCCCGTTATCCGACGTTTCTCATCTATGGTGACGTTGAGGATGAAATCCACGCCAGCCATCATGGCTACCTCTGTGGCCTCCTCGTGGAAGGGGTTGCCCTCCAGAATTCCCGGGGCAGCACGTTCATCCTCCAGCAACATCGGTCCGTGGGCGTATTTCATCGTCTCCACCGAGGATATGCCGGGGCAGATAGCCTTCCTGCCGCCGGAAAAGCCCGCCATCAGGTGGGGTTCTATCAGGCCGGTGAGTATCTTCAGCTCCGCCTCCAGATAGGTTCTATCGAGATATACGGGTGTGCCCCGTTTCGTCTTGCCCAGATAAAGGTGTGTCTCGGGTTTGCCGGAGTAATGATTGACGATCCTGTAATTCCGGATGATCTCCTCACCCACCAGCTCCTTAAGCTCATCGCCCAGATTGGGCCGGTGGATACCGGTTGCTATAAGGATTGTGATCCTCTCCCGCGGGATTCCGCTCTCCTCGAGCGTTTCCAGGATAGGCGGTAGGATCACCCTGTTCGGCACCGGTCTGGTTATGTCGGAGATCACCACACATGCAGAGCGTTTCCCTCTGGCAAGCTCCGAAAGCGGAGGGGTTTTTATGGGACATCGCAAGGCGGTATATACGGCGGAGACAGGGTCGTCCATCGGGGGGATCGGGTTCATCCTCAAAATTCCGGCGAGGTTCTCATCCGGAACCTCGACCTGCACCTCTCCCCTGCCGAACCTGATGGGAACCTTCACCTGAGCACCTCCAGGACGTGGTAGCTAAATTATAAATCAATAC
>CAZHVH010000319.1:0-4486 GCA_964535855.1 uncultured bacterium | reverse complement strand
CTTAGTAACCCTTTTTCTATTAGTTTCCTTTCATATTCGGAGAAGCGTCCCTTATAGGATCTCAAAATCCGTGTTATCACATGTGTGCTTTCCTTCATACTCTCCCCTCACCTCCTTGATAATCATCGGCTTTTATACCGCGATCTATCTACATTGCCTCCATATCTGAGAACATAGAAGATGACGTTGGTCATAAATCTGTATACGTCATTCGACCTTCGTCGGGCCAGCAGGGTTCGGCTTGGCACCTCAACCGTTTCCATACAGCACATATAATCCTTTCGGTTGTATATAACGGCCCATCTCCCCTTGATCTTGATCCCCCGTATGTAGGGGAAAAGCGATTGTGCCTTGATGTTCTCTGACCCCCAGAAGACATCCCCCCCGGTAGGAGGTCCGGGGAGTCTGTAGTAGATCTTGAAAATCCTGTCGGTCCGCCGTATGGGTTCTATCTGATACTCAGGCAGGGTCAATCTCAGCTCCTCCCTTACCCTACCAGCGAAAAGGCCCTTGAAACCACAGTCATCGAAGAAGAGCGTGCCCTTCCTCTCGACGAGATACTTCCGAAGCATCCTTCTCTCCTGTGGGGTCAAAGATGTGACGAGCCTGAAGGGTGGGCCGTTCCTGCCATCCCTTTCGAGGTTATGCTGGAAGACCACCCCTTCATCGTGTCCCGTCATGATGATCAGCGGTGCATCTAGTATCCTGGGATCGGTCAGCTCGAGTGAGCCATCGCCTATCCGCATATCGGCTCTGATCCTGGTTCTGGTCTGAAGCCACTCGATCAAACCGGTGAGAGCGGTTGGGTCCTGCCACCAGTCCGCCATCCTGTGTTTCAATCTCACCAACCTGATAAACCCATCGGCGTTTAAGCCTCTCCCTATCAACACGCCCCCAAGTTTACCCGGCGGAAGCGACGGACCGGACTCATCGGTCTCCCCAAAGGATGAAGAAGGCCCCATGAAAGCGATAGACAAACCGACCATGTATATGATGATCCCTTTCATCTTTCCCGCTCTACTCAGCTTTCAGGGCAACAGGTACTCGGGCGATAAGGCGTATATCGTCCTGAGGCACTTGCTGCCCTTCCTCCGATAACACTTCCAGATGTAAGGTGATAGCTTCCCTCACGTTCTGCAGTGCTTCTTCAATCGTCTCACCTTGTGAGAAACATCCCGGCAGCGCCGGTACCTCCACCCAATATCCTCCCTCTTCAGCATCGTGAATGATAACGGTATAATCCATTGACTCCACCTCATAGTAGATTGATGAATTCTTCCTCAGTTAATCCTGCTTTACGAATAGCTGCCTTGAGCAAACCAACTTTAATTTCTCCTGTAACAGGGATAGTGATCAATTGTCCATTTGGCATTTTGATGTTAACATGACTACCTTTTCCCTTGCGAACTTCACCCCCCGCTCGTTTAAAGGCTCTGACAGCTTCATATCCTTTTATACCTCGTAATAAGCGTCCCTGCATCTTTATCATTCACTTACGGCTTATACTGAGATCTATCCACGTTACCTCCATATTTCATAGCGTAGAAGAGGAGGTTTGTCATGAACTTATGCACTTCGGTCGATCGGCGCAGCCTCAGCAGTGTTCTGCTCTGTATTTCCATTGTCTCCATACAGCAGAGATAATCCTTTCGGTTGTAGATGACCGCCCATCTCCCGCCGATCTTAACCCCCCACTGGTACGGGAACTGGGAGGCATGTGGATTGTTCTCCGAGCCCCAGAAGATATCCCCGCCCGTCGGTGGACCGGGCATGGTGTAATAGATGGAATACAGTTCGTCGTTCCGTTCTATCCTTTGAAGCGGATATTCGGGCAACGCTCTTCTAAGCTCCTCTCGGACCCTCCCAGCGAACAGCCCGTGAAATCCGCAGTCATCGAAGAAAAGGGTGCCTTTTCTGTCGATCAGGTACTTCCGCAATGCAGCTCTCTCCTCAGGGGTAAACTCCTGGGCAAGCTGGAACTTGGCGCCTTTCTGCCCGTCGCTGTTCATGTGGTGATTCAAAACCACATCCTCATCATGTCCCGTCATAATGACCAGCGGTGCATCTAATATCCTCGGATCGGTCAGTTCGAGAGCTCCTCCCTCGATGCGCATGTCGGCCTTTAGCCTTGTGTGTTCCTCAAGCCAGTCGATGAAGCTAGCCAATGCCGTCGGGTCCTGCCACCAGTCCGCCATCCTATGCTTCAGCCTTACGATTCTGATGAACCCCATCACGTCCTTCCCCTTCCCGACCAGAATGGCACCGAGTTTCCCTTCGGGGATATAGTAGAGCTTCGCCATATCACCGCTCAGTTCTCCACCGAGATCCACCTCGCCGGAGGTGTTAACCAGCGATAATCCCGGCTGTTTATTTATGCCGAGGGCTCTGACCCTTCCCGTCTGAAACCCCTTCCCGATCTTCAACCCTTTAGGTGAACCGCCCGAAGGCGATAGGGAGATATCTCCGATCTTAGCGGGGATTTTAGCGGTGGTGTCCAACTTGTTGACCATCCCCAGCTCCTTATCGGCGTTGACGTCGAGGCTGCGCGGGACGATGTTAGGTGCTTTGGCGACGACCTCAGAGATCATGTTATCGGATTGAAGGGATAGTTTTGGGACGTTCTTGTCCTCGAGATCCCTTTCGAGGTCGAATTTAGGCTTGATCGTCTTGGTCAACGGCCTCCTGGGAGGCCTTATTCTGTAATTGGACATATCGACCAGTTCGATCCAAGCACCAGATCCCTCTTTATATGTCGTCCTTATGGCCAAACCCAGGATTATTATCCCTATCAGGTGCGCGACCAATGCTATGAGAAAGGCCGATGTGGTCGGCCTCCTTTTGAACATCTCTCTCACCTTCTTTTATATGTATCTTTAACCTGATTTTATCCTCTTTACCATCTATGTCAGCTGAAAGCCTCCCCATATATCCCAGTGGGGTCAAACTTCCCAGCGATTCATACACCAGCTTGGATCTCTTATCCTTGCTTACAAGGGCAACCAGGGAAAGCACCAGAGAGAGCTTTTTTATCTCACGGCTCAGGTTCCGCAGATCAACCTCGAGATGCCCGACCGGATCGATCTTCACGTTCCAATCGGCATTCCTCAAAAATAAAGCCACTCTTTCAACGGATTCCAGAGGCGTTCCGATGACAACCCCGCCCTTTAAATGAGTATATCCTGCCGACAGTGGAATGGGAATCGGGCCCGATATCCGAAGAGGCGAGATCTCAACCTCATCCCTTTTCACCTTAGGCATCTCCTTTACCGTCATTCCCTTCTCCAGCAGGAGGGATCTGAGCCGTTTTAATCCCTCATCATTCGTTACAGCCGTTACGTTTGGGAGCATACCCCTGCCTGGTGAGAGAAACAGAGCTTTGATATGCCCGGTCCGGAGATAGAGGGTCAACAGGGAGTCGGGAGGCTGTGGAGGCAAGGGATTACCCTCTTTGGCCGATGGCGGTGGGATTCCGATTATTCGCAGCTCGTTTTCAGATATTATCTCACCTCCGAGGTTTCGATTGACCGAGACCCATTCTCCTTCAGCAACTTTCAAGGCATCCAGATCGACGTAGAAGGAGAGATCTGAGCTCATAAGCGATCGGGCGATCTCCGGCCTTCGCCTGGCGAAGCAATCGCCCCCACCCCGGTAGAGATCTATCGACCTCTTAAGCAATCCCTCATCCGTGCTGAGAAGGCCCAGCTTTCCGATAAAGGCATAATGAAACCTTCGCGGAAATCCGGAGTTGACCGTGGTGATGTTACATCCTCTATACCTTTCATTTGTTATCCCATAGTAATTCTTCGAGGCGGTTGCCTGTGAGGTGGTGATCTCAACCTTCCCCTGGGATGAGACGAAGGATGCTATAAAGAGCTCCGGTCTATCCTTCCGATAGAGGGCCAGGACGCTTCTGTCACCGGCTACTTTTTTGAGGTCCTCAACCTTAAATGGAACCCCGAATCCGAACTCCCACATCCTTAACTGCCACTTTATCTCCCTCCACCATTTAGTTCCCCTGATATATCTCGCTATGGGGGTTTCGGGTATCTCTCTGCCGAAATCTGATTCCATGATCTCTCTAGCGATTTGAGCGAAGTTAGAGGACGTGAGGCAGAAGAATGGGCTATCAGGGACGATGTAAATCAGCTCTGCTAGCGGTTTATAAAAGTACCGGAAGGATATATACCCCGCAGCAGCGACCGATATAAGAATCGGTATGATGAAGAGGAGCCTCCTTTTGATCTTCGACCACCTCCGGATCGACATCATAGTAAATCTTACCATAAGGTTGTGTATTGTGCCAAGAGAGGTGTTCTTGTTTCATGATGGTATTAAAAGCCAGGGAAGCTGCAAGCATCCTCTCGCAATACATTCGGATCGCCTATCTCATGGCACTTTACGATACGCCATTGACTGATAAGGCAGGCAACGGGTAAAATTAATCCGAAGATCGAGATCAAATCGGAGGATTAATATGAAGCTTTCC
>CAZHVH010000318.1:0-4491 GCA_964535855.1 uncultured bacterium | reverse complement strand
AGCCGCTTCGATGAAGGAGGAAGCCCATCTCCTTTAGAGGTGGGAGGAGGTCACAGGCTATAATCTACGAGTAACGTCCGCTGTCGGCGATCCGCCGTTATCTCACATTCCTAACGATATAGCACATGGAAGCTGCGGATGAGCCGATAGCTCACGGTGATTGATGGAGGTTCGACTTTGATCTGGAAAGGCGGGGTTTGTCTGGTTCTTTTCATCTTAGTGTCGTTTGCCTGGGGAGATGTGGATGAAAGCTCAGGCACGATGGCGATGACCTTCCTCAAAATCGGGATCGGTGCCGAAGCGATAGGCATGGGCGAGTCGGTCACGGCATTGACGGGCGATCTTTACGCCGCCTACTGGAATCCGGCCGGTCTGAGTTACGTGCAGCAGAGCCAGATCGGGTTCATGCACGGCGAGTGGTTTGAGGGCATAAAGCACGAGTTTGCGGGATTCGCGCATCCGATCGGCCAGGTCGGGGGATTCGCCGTGACGGTTAATTATCTCTCATATGGACAGATCGATCGTCGAGACACTCAGGGCAACCTCATGGGCACTTTCAGGCCGTATGATCTGGCGTTGAGCCTGTCGGCGGGGATCAGGATCTCCGACACCCTGTTTATGGGCGTAACCGGCAAATCGGTTAACGAGGAGATAGACCAAAGCTCCGCACATGCCTTTGGGATCGATATGGGCGTGATATACGATTTGCCGGGAAGCCCGATGTCGCTCGGAGTGACGGCGCATAACCTGGGTTCCAAGGTGAGGTTCTCACAGGAGGAGTTCTCCATGCCGGTTATCCTCAGCGGAGGGATCGCCTACAGGCTGGCGGGAGGGAACATGGCCTTTTCGACAGATCTGAGGAAACCGCTGGACGATTCGCCCTCCATAGGGTTCGGCATCGGAATCAAGACGCTGAAGCTCTTATCGCTGAGGGCCGGATACAGATATGAGATCGGCGGAAACGACCTCGGCGCCCTCTCGGGCCTGAGGATAGGACTGGGATTCGGCATCGAGAACTATCAGATCGATTACGCCTTTGCCAGCTACGGAGAGCTCGGCCCCACCCACAGATTCTCGCTTCTGGCGAAGTTTTAACGGTGATGAATATGGAGGAGGAATTCGAAGGATACTCCTTGCGCCCCAGAAACCTGGACGAGTTCGTCGGTCAGGAGGGTGTCAAGGATAAACTGCGTATCGCCATACAGGCCGCTAAAAGGATGAGGCGGCCTCTGGAACATGTTCTCCTCGTCGGCCCTCAGGGGCTGGGTAAGACCACCCTTGCCGAGATCATAGCCCACGAGATGGGCGTCAGCTTCAAGCCCACAATAGGCCCGGCCCTGGAAAGGCTGGATCTATCGGCCATTCTGACCAACCTGCAGGACGGTGATGTGCTCTTCGTCGACGAGATACACAGGATGAAACCCGTCGTCCAGGAGACCCTCTATCCGGCGATGGAGGATTACGTTCTGGACATCACGATAGGACAGGGGCCGAGCGCAAACGTCGTCAGAATTCCTCTTCCGAAGTTCACGCTCGTCGGCGCGACCACAAGGGAGGGGTTGCTGACGGCTCCTTTTAGAAACAGGTTCGGAATACACCTCAGGCTCGACTATTACCGGCCCGAGGAGCTCAAAACGATCATACTGATGAACGCCGAAAAAGGCGGGATAAGGATAGAAGAGGATGCGGCCTATGAGATCGCATGTCGATCGCGCGGGACGCCGAGGATCGCCAAGAGGCATCTGAGGAGGGTATGGGACTACGCGTTGGTTAAAGGGGATGGTGTCATCACGCTTCAGACCGTCAGAGAAGCTCTGGAGATGTATGGGATAGACGAACTGGGGCTGGAGGATATGGATCGCAGGATACTGCGGGTCATGATCGAGAAGTTCAACGGCGGCCCGGTCGGGCTGAACACCATAGCCACCGCCGTCAGTGAGGACGCCAGAACTGTCGAGGACGTATATGAGCCGTATCTCATCAAGCTCGGATTCATAACCCTCACCCCTAGGGGCAGGGTCGTGAACAGAGCCGCGTACGAACATCTGGGAATTCCCTGCGGAGACGAAAAACAGGAGATGCTGTGGAGGTGAGCGGTGTTGACCGGGTTTACGCCCATAGCCAAGATGATCATACTGATGGGCGTTATACTGGTGTTTTTGGGATTGTTCCTCCTGTTCGTGGATAAAATCCCCTTCTTGGGCAAACTTCCCGGGGACATATATGTGAGACGCAAACACTTCACCTTCTACTTCCCCATCGTCACCTGCATAATCCTGAGCATCCTTCTTTCGCTGATTCTTAGGGTGATCCTGAGGAGATGAAGATGAGGGTCGATCTTTTTGATTACGATCTCCCTAAGGAGCTCATAGCACAGTATCCATTGCCTCAGCGCGACCGATCGAGGCTGATGGTTTTAAACCGATCCGATGAGAGCATACGACATACCCTTTTCTACAGGATAGGTGAGCATCTGCGTCCTGGAGATCTCCTGGTGATAAACGACACAAAAGTCATACCGGCAAGGCTCTTCGGGAGGAAAGCGAGAACAGGCGGACGGGTGGAGATGTTGCTTTTAAGGGAGGTGAAGCCCAGGATATGGGAGGTGCTTATCAAGCCCGTCAAGAAGCTCTACCCCGGCGTGATCATCGAGTTCGGGGGCGGGGAGCTGGAGGCGAAGTTCCTGGGCCGCTCGCCAAGCGGGGTTTTTACGGTCAGCCTGAGATATGAGGGGGAGCTGAGGGAGATTCTGGACCGGATCGGCAAACCGCCTCTACCCCCCTATATCAAACGAGAGCCTGATGATAGGGATAGGGAGAGATACCAATGCATCTACGCCGAGAAAAACGGTTCCGTCGCCGCACCCACGGCCGGACTGCATTTCACGGAGGAACTCCTAGAAGAGCTCCAAAGGATGGGGATCGAAATTGCGAGGATAACGCTGCATGTGGGACTGGGAACCTTCCAGCCGGTGAAGGTGAAGGTGGTCGAGAGACATAAGATGCATTCGGAGTTCTTCCATGTCCCAGAAGAGGCCGCCCGGGCGATAACCGATGCCAGATCCAGAGGTGGTAGGATCATCGCCGTGGGAACCACCTCTGTCAGAACGCTTGAGACCGTGGCGGATGAAAGGGGCAACGTTGCCCCCGCGAGCGGATACACCGATCTGTTCATATATCCGGGATACAGGTTCAAGGTGGTGGACGGGATGGTGACCAACTTTCACCTTCCCCGTTCGACCCTCCTGATGTTGGTATGTGCCTTCGCGGGCAGGGAGTTCGTGATGAAAGCCTATAAGGAAGCGGTTGAGAGGAGATACAGGTTCTACAGCTATGGCGATGCGATGTTGATACTCTGAAAAGTTGACAAATCCGGAGGTTTTAAACGATAATTTCCCCGTTCAGTTCATCGTAAGGGAGATGCCGAGGAGATGAAAGCATCGACGAAGTTGCCGGACGACAGAGGATATTTCGGCTCATATGGCGGGAGGTTTGTCCCCGAAACGCTGATGGGAGCCTTGGAGGAGCTGGAGAAAGCCTACCTGGAACTTAAGGAGAAAGCCGATTTCCAGGAGGAACTGAGCTACTATCTTCGTGAATATGCTGGGAGACCATCTCCGCTTTACTTGGCGGAGAATCTCACCCGCCGCCTTGGCGGGGCGAAGATATACCTCAAGCGTGAGGATCTCAACCATACGGGCGCCCATAAGATAAACAACACGATCGGTCAGGCGATCTTAGCCCGTAGAATGGGCAAGAGAAGGATCATCGCGGAGACGGGAGCGGGCCAACACGGCGTTGCCACGGCTACCGCCGCAGCGCTTTTCGGGATGGAATGTGAGATATACATGGGTGAGGAGGACATGCATCGCCAGTCGCTTAACGTGTTCAGGATGAGGCTCCTGGGTGCGGAAGTTAAGCCGGTGCTTTCGGGCTCCAGGACGCTCAAGGACGCCATTAACGAGGCGCTGCGCGACTGGGTTACCAACGTTCGAACGACGTATTATCTCTTAGGATCGGTCGTCGGACCCCATCCCTATCCGATGATCGTCCGAGATTTCCAGTCCGTCATCGGCAGGGAGGCCAGGGAGCAGATACTTCGGAAGGAGGGAAGGCTTCCCGATTACCTCATAGCCTGTGTGGGTGGGGGGAGCAACTCCATAGGGCTCTTTCACCCCTTCTATGAGGATAAAGAGGTGAAGTTCATCGGGGTCGAAGCGGCGGGGAAGGGGATCGAGACCGGAAAACATGCCGCTTCGATCTGCGCCGGATCGGTAGGCGTGTTTCACGGGGCAAAAAGCTTCCAGCTTCAGGATGAAGAGGGTCAGATCCATCCCACCCATTCCGTCTCGGCCGGGCTGGATTACCCTGGCGTCGGACCGGAACACGCCTTTTATCGGGAGACGGGAAGGGCGGAATATGTGGCCGTTAGGGATGAGGAGGCGCTTGAGGCGTTTAAACTGCTATCTGAGACGGAGGGGATCATCCCTGC
>CAZHVH010000317.1:0-4492 GCA_964535855.1 uncultured bacterium | reverse complement strand
ACTGTCAGCCGTTCTAGATCCGGTCCTCGATGTCCTGAGGTCGATCAGCTCGATCTTCGATAAGGTCGGCGGCGTTGTGAAGGACATTCTGGGAGCGATAGGCGGAGGAGTCAAGAAGCTTCTGGGCCTTCAGCATGGAGGGCTGGTCATGGGTCCTACTCCCGCGATAGTAGGTGAAGGAGGACCGGAGCTCGTGATACCTCTGGATCGGCTCAAAGGGTTAGGAGGAGGTCAAAAACTGGAAGTTCATTTCCATGTCGGCGCTATGATGGGGAACGAGGCCGAGGCGATGGAGTTTGCAAGGATGATCGAAAGATTTCGGAATCAGATGCTTCTCAGAAGAGGAGCGATGTAAATGATGATAAGGCCGAGCTATAAGGTTTATATCGACTGGTGGTGGAAGGAGGATGATCTGAAGCTTCTCCTGCCTCTCGATGAAGGATATACGATCACGGAGGAGATGTATTGGCTGCTCCAGCAGGGATTCATCTATGAGTTTTTAATCGCAGACCATTCGAAGGACAACTTGACGGGAACTAGCTGGAACCTCCAGCCGTCCAAGGGCCGGTTTAAGCTTTCCTTCTATTTCAACGGGATGGACTCATACATCGGATTCAACTACTCTGATCTGTTCTCGCTTTCAGGCGATTTCTCGATTGAGATAAGGTTTCTGATGGAGAGGGATCTTCCGGAGCATGATTTCCTCCTCGTCGGGCTCCCTGAATCCTGGGAGGTTCGAATACCCTGGAGCGGAGGGAGACCTGAGTTCGCGATGTTCACGGGCGATTCCTGGTATATCTTTCAGATGGATTATTATCCTGAGCCTGAGAGGTTTCTTCATCTGATCATCGTCCGTAAGCAATCGGAAGGCAAGATTCAGTTCTGGCTTGGTGGAGAGCTGAAGACAGAGCTTGATTGCCCTTCCTGGATCGATCCCTATTCGGTTGAGAATCCTCTTTACATCGGCGGATATGATTCAAGTTGGGATTTCGATTGCGCCTTTCGAGGGATCATCGATGAGGTTAGGCTATACTCTAAGGCTCTCTCAGAGTTTGAGATCAAGCAGAGATATGAGGGAGTAACCGATGATGTCCTCTCCTTCACGATCTCGAGAGGGAAATCAGAGGAATTGGGAGGAAGATTCGTCGCGGGTCAATTCACGCTTGATCTAGAGGATTCTCTCGGGAGATATACGCCGAACAATCCTTCGTCTGATCTGTATCCCTACATTCAACTGAACAAGCCCGTTCATATTGAGGCTCAATATGAAAATCTCATCATTCCGCTTTTCACGGGATACATCGACCGGATCATACCGCATCCGGCCTTAGGACAGCGAAGGGTTAATATAAGTGGACGGGACAAGATGAAGGATTTCATCGGCCGATTGATCTCGGCCGGTCCATATTCTGACATCGATTATGAAACGCTGATTCTGAACATCTTGAGTAAAATCGGATGGAAGGGGAAGGATGCGGATATCGATACTTTGGAGGTTCAAGCTTCCTTCGCCGCTTTTTCCGAGGAGGAGGTGATCTCCTGTCTAGAGGCGGTGGCTGCCGGTGGTTTCTATGCTCATTTCATCGACGCCGAAGGGCGATATCAGTTCAGGAATACGGGCTTTTACTTTGCGCTGCCTTATAAGGAGTTCGATGCTTTTGAATCCTTCGATATCGAGCTTTCAGATGCTGATGTGATCAATCACGCGAGGATCGAAGCTCAACCCCGGGAACTTCAGTCGGATCAGCTTATCTGGGAACTTCCCTCTAGCTTCTCCCTATCGCCGGGAGAAAGCAAGGTGATGGAGATCGAGTTTCATGACTACACGACGGGCGGGCGGCGCTATGCTTCATCTCCTCACGTTCAATCCTATGCGGCTGAGGATGAGTTCGGGAATGCTCTCTCCCAGATCGATATAACCATTACCTCCACTGAGTCCTCTTCGGCGACTTTGGAGGTTACCAACAATGGATCGGTGACAGCGATCATCACCTCAATTCAGGTTTACGGACGGCCTTTCAAGGTTTTACCTCGGATCATCGCCGAGCGATCCGATTCGGATAGCATCGAGAGGTTCTTCAAGCGATCCTTCAGCTATTCGAACGACATCATCTCCAGCTCTCATCAGGCTGAATCCATCGCAGAACTGATTGTCCTTCGGAACGCCGAACCGATGTCGAGGATATCCTGTTCTCTCAAGGATCGGTTTCCCGATCTGATCTTCATCGATCTCGGCACGCTTTTGAGGATCAAACAGGATTTTCTGCACGTTGACGATTACTTCCAGGTCGAGAGCCTGGATCTGAGAGTTCAGAGAGGAGGTCTCGATTCCATTTTGGAGCTTAGGCTTAAGAGATCTCCAAAAAGACAGGCCTTCATCATCGGAGAGACTGAATTGGGAGAGGGAGTTCTGTTATGAAAGTTTTGATCATCATCTGTGATCTCTGCGGCGCCAGGGCATCTGAGGATTTCGACGGCTGGACGGAGCTGAGGTTTGAAGATCCGCCGCTTCGGATGGATATCTGTCCTGAATGCACGAAGAGAGTCGCTGAGAAGATCAAGGAGATGAGGAGGGATCGGGATGGCGTTTGAGGATCTGACATTCTATCAGGGTGAGGTTCTAACGGCATCGAAGCTAAATCAGATCGTCCAGAACGTCAGGGATCACGTTCACGGGAAGGACGGCGTGACCGAGAGGGCGGCGAAGATCATCATCCAGCCTGATTCCGATCCGGCTTCCGGGACGAAACTCTTTGAGATAAGGGATGCGGCGGGTTCGACGCTCATTTCCGGGGACATCGACGGGAAGCTTTCCGCCTCTCAATTGGAGTCCACGGTCGCCTCAGGAACGCCGCCGCTCATTATCGCCTCGACCGATATGGTTTCAAACCTGAACGCCGAATACTGGTCGGGTAAACTCCCATCCGACCTGATACTGGAGGGCCCTTCTCCCGATCCGAGTTACCTGAGCTGGGACTCGGCTGCTTTCTACTCTAACACGAACGGAACTTCTCAGGATACCGGCGGGTCTTGGGTTCAAGTTCTCTCGACGACCTTCACACTTGATTCAGTTCTGAAACAGTTTCTCAAGATCCGCTTTCTGCTCGCCTCCTCGACCGGCGAGACAGTTAGAGCCTCGGTTCAGATTTCAAATCCATCGGGTCAACTGATCGGGGGAGCGTATATTGTCTCTGAGACCTCCACCACCTTAACGGAGCACATTGTTTATCCTCCTTCTCTTGTGGCTTCGACCACATCGAATGCTGCGAGCTGGGATGACACGATCACCATCGAGCTTTATGTCCTCTCACCTTCGGGAACTCAAGTCTCCTGGGATGATTTCTACGCCTACTTTGTGGACGTGACTCTAGTTACAGGGAGGTGGGCATGAGCTATCTGTATCAGACCGTTCAACTAGGTGAGGTCCCTTCGAGCGGCTTTTTCAATCAGATCTCACAGAACATAAAGGATCATATCCACGGCAAGGATGGTGTTGCCTCACGTTTTGCCTCCTTAGTAGTTCAGCCCGATTCGGCTTTGGGTGATGAGGAGGCTCTCTTCGGACTCAATAGAGCCGACGGGAGTTCTTTGATCAAAGGTCTTTACGGTGGAAGGAAGGTCGCCTCTCAATTCGAGGCCGACCGACTTTCGGTAAGCTCCTCTACGATGGTGAGCAATTTGAATGTCGAGCGATGGCAAGGGAGGCTAATCTCTGATCTTTCGCTTGTGGGTCCTCAAGTGATCGAGATCTCGAAATTCGATTGGGAAGATGGCTGCTTCTATTATAACGGTGAGGGAGGATCGACGACAGCGACGGATTGGGTTTTACAGTTCTCCTTTACCTTCGATCTCGATCATCTCAGAAAACAGCTTCTGAAGTTTCAGGTCGATCTCTGGGGCGATCCGGAACCGACAGCTGTTGCCTGGATCAAGGTAATTGCGAAGAAGTCAAATGGGCAGATAATTTCGGGAACAAATACCGGGAGAAGAAGTCGGGAAACCGCTGATCTCTATCTCGTTTCCCTTCTGAGCGACCTTAACGCCAATCCTGCCGATTTCGGAGAGACGATCACCATTGAGGTTTACCTGGAGGCCGAGGACGGCACGGCCAATTGGGATGAGTTCTACGCATATTTCCCTAAGGCATGTGCCTTGGGAAAACTTTGAAGGAGGAGAGATATATGAATATCGAGAAAGCGGCTGAGATCATCGGGATCACCAAGGAGGAGATCCTTCGATTGATCGAGGAGGGAAAGATCAAGGCGAGGAGAAGAGGTTCGGGATGGAGCATTTCAAAGAAAGCGATCTCAGAGTTTCTTGAAGGGCAGATTGAGGGTCGAGTCTTCGATCGAAGCCTTTCAGAGGAGGAGGTTCAGGGTCTCTATAGGAAGCAGGAGACAGGAGACGGGAGGCAGGAGGCCGGAAATGGGAAATGGGAGTCCAGCGGCGATAGAGCGGCGGACTGCGGACGGTGGACGGCGGACGTTGCCGA
>CAZHVH010000316.1:0-4496 GCA_964535855.1 uncultured bacterium | reverse complement strand
GATTAACTGTATACTAGATATGCCTTAGGTGGGCGGGTAGCTCAGGTGGCTAGAGCGACGGCCTTACAAGCCGTAGGTCATAGGTTCAAGTCCTGTCCCGCCTACCATATAACTTTATGGGCTCGTGGTGTAGCCTGGCCTAACACGTCGGCCTGTCGAGCCGAAGATCGCGGGTTCAAATCCCGTCGAGCCCGCCAGTTTCCTTTGATACCACAGGTCGTTTCCGATGCGGCCTGTGGTTTTTTCATATCTGTAGCAGGGGGCGTGTCGATATGGCGAAGATCAAGGTTGAAAAGCTTTCCAACTATAAATGGCGCATCCCCAAAGGGACCGTGCCGGGGATGAAGGTTGATGGGATCTTTTACGCAAGTGAGAGGCTTTATAAGGACATTCAGAACGACAACAGTCTCCTTCAATTAGCGAACGTCGCAACCTTGCCTGGAATCGTCAAATACTCGCTCGCCATGCCGGATATACACTGGGGATATGGATTTCCAATAGGTGGCGTCGCGGCGACCGATCCCGAGGAAGGAGGGATTATCAGCCCGGGCGGTGTCGGATATGATGTCAACTGTCTCGCTCCTGATTCCAGGGTTTTAACCGAACACGGCTACTGGGTGAAGGTGGAGGATCTTCCTGAGAGGTTCAAGTTCCAGGAACTCAAGGTTTATGACATCGAGGAAGGACATAATGATTCCTCAAGGATATCACTCGTTGCGGAAAGGAAAGTTGAATCACACGAAATCGCTATCAGAATAACCACCGAGAACAACAGGATTATTGAGGGAAGCGATGACCATCCCGTTCTTACGCCCGAGGGATATAAGCCTCTCGGCGAAATTAAAGAAGGCGATTATCTTCTTGTCTACCCGTTTGAGGGCCTTGAGTATGAGGAGAACCCCGGGCTTATCCTGACAGAGGAGGATTTCAATGGATACGATGCGCAGATACTGAGATATTACAGGGAGAGAGGACTTGTTCCACTTAGGGAGAGTGATCCGAGGATCGGAACGATAGCGAGGCTTCTTGGCTTTGCCTTCGGGGATGGGAGCTTACATCTCGAAAGGGGTAAGCGCCCGATTCTGAGCTTTTACGGAAAGGGGGAGGAACTTGAGGAGATTAGAAAGGATCTGAGGAAGCTCGGCATCAAACCCTCTAAGATCTACACTAGAAAGAGAAACCTTCATATAGAGACCGCGTGGGGGAAAACCTATGAAGGCGAAAGCAGCTCAGCAGGGATTAAGATTGCCTCAAGGGCTTTTGCTCTGTTCATGCATAAGCTTGGAATGCCTATTGGGAAAAAGACGGAACAGGTATATAACGTTCCAAGGTGGATTATAAGGGCCCCAAGATGGGTCAAGAGGAACTTCCTGGCCGGATTTTTTGGGGCGGACGGAAGCATCCCGGAATTCAAAAGCTGCACTCCTCTGCCGATAAATCTCACGCAGTCCAAACATGCCGATCTGGAGGGAAATCTACTCGCCTTCCTCGGAGAGATCGCAGATCTTCTCAGAGAATTCGAGGTGGAGAGCATAATATACCCTGTTAAATCGCTCAAAGGCAGGGTTACGTATAGGCTATCGATCGTCGGGGAAGAAAATATAAAGCGCTTCCTGGGTTTGATCAACTACGAATATGCTATCGAGAAGAAGGTTAAAGGGCTTATAGGTTATGAATACCTGAAAAGAAAGGAACGGGTTAGGGAAGTCCGTAAGGAGGCAGTTAAAAAAGCTGAGGGGATTTACAGGACGACCGGAAGCTTAAGCCTCGCTTACGATAAAGTAGCCGGGGAATACGTGAACAAAAGGCTGATCGAAAGAGCGTTATACTCTAATCCGGGTGGGATTAGGATAGCTCAGAGCTTTCCGACTTTTGAGGAGTTCGCGGATAAGCTCGGCTATGAGGGTGGCTTCGTTGCCGACAGGATTGCTAAAGTCGAACGCATTAAACCGGTCTACGATAAATTCTACGATGTGGGAGTTTATCACGAAGCTCATAATTTCATAGCCAACGGCGTCGTCGTCCATAACTGTGGCGTGAGGCTGCTCAGGACCAACCTCACATTCAATGACGTCAGGGACAGGATCAGGGATCTGGTAAACGCCCTCTTTGAGAGGATACCTACCGGGGTCGGTTCGACGGGGAGCATCAGGCTGTCTGAGGCCGAGATGAGGAACGTCCTGAAAAAGGGCGCTAGATGGGCCATCGATAACGGCTACGGCAGACCGGAGGACCTGCTCTACACGGAGGAAAACGGTTGCCTGGAGTTCGCTGATCCATCGGCCCCATCCCGAAGGGCGTATCAGCGCGGCAGAAATCAGCTCGGCACCCTCGGCTCCGGAAATCACTTCCTTGAGGTTCAGCTCGTCGAGAAGATATACGATAGACATGCCGCCGAGGTTCTCGGATTGGAGGAGGGAATGATCACTGTGATGATCCACACCGGCTCGCGCGGTTTTGGTCATCAGGTCTGCGACGACACGATTAAGGCGTGGTCCAGAGTCCCACAGAAGTACGGCATCTCCATCCCCGATAGACAGCTCGTCTGCGCCCCCGTGAACTCCCCCGAAGGACAGAGGTACCTAGCCGCTATGGCCTGCGCGGCCAATTACGCCTGGGCCAACAGACAGTGTCTGATGCATTGGACGCGACAGGTCTTCCAGAGGTTCTTCGGTATGAGCGATTCACAGCTGGGGATGGATCTGGTTTACGACGTCGCCCATAATATCGCCAAGATCGAGGAGCATGAGGTTAACGGAAAGAAGGTCACTCTATGCGTCCACCGGAAAGGCGCTACACGGGCTTTCCCGCCCGGACATCCCGATGTCCCTGAGAGGTATAGATCCATCGGTCAACCGGTCATCATTCCGGGAGATATGGGCACCCACTCATATGTGTTGGTAGGAACAGAGCTCGCCATGGAGGAGGCATTCGGCACAACCTGCCATGGCGCCGGAAGGGTCCTGAGCAGAAGACAGGCTATCAGAACGGCCAGGGGCCGGAACATCCAGAGGGAACTGGAGGAGCAGGACATATATGTGCGCTCGGCCGGTAGGGAGACGCTGGCTGAGGAGATGCCCGAGGCATATAAGGATGTCGATGAGGTGGTCAGCACCGCACATGGAGCAGGCATATCGAAGAGGGTTGCCCGGATGAGACCGTTGGGAGTCATAAAGGGATAGTCTTGCTCCGGAGGGGTTGAGATGCTTGATTTGAAGTTCATAAGGGAAAATCCCGATGTGATCAGGGATGCTCTCAGGAAGCGCAGTACCGAGGCTCCACTGGACGAGCTTTTAGAGTGCGACAAAAGATGGCGAGCGATCTTAACCGAGCTTCAATCGCTCAGGGGAAAACAGAAGGAGTTCTCCAAGGAAATCGGCAGGCTCAAAAAGGAGGGGAAAGACGCTTCCGAGGTCATCTCCCAGATGAGATCGGTCTCACAGAGAGTCAGGGAGCTTGAGGACGATGAGAGAGAGCTGAAGAGGAGGATCGACGATCTGCTCCTGATGATCCCCAATATCCCTCACGAAAGCGTTCCCGTCGGTGAGGATGAGAGGGACAACGTGGTGGTCAGGGAATGGGGCGAAAAGCCACAGTTCGACTTCGAACCCAAACCCCACTGGGAGCTCGCCGCCATACATGACATCGTGGATTTCGAACGGGCGGCTAAGCTGGCGGGATCGAACTTCGTCATGTTCAAAGGACTGGGGGCAAAACTCGAGAGAGCGCTTATAAACTTCATGCTTGAGCTCCACACCACAAAGCACGGATATACCGAGATCTTCTCCCCTCCACTGCTTGTCAACCGCAGGACGATGACCGGTACGGGGCAGCTTCCGAAATTAGAAGAGGATATGTATCGATGTGAGGTGGATGATTTCTTCCTTATCCCCACCGCTGAGGTTCCTGTGACCAACATCTTCGCCGATGAGATCATAGAGGGTTGGAGACTCCCCATCTACTACACCGCCTATACCCCTTGTTTCCGGAGGGAGGCCGGATCTTACGGCCGCGAGACACGGGGATTGATCAGGATTCACCAGTTCGATAAGGTGGAGCTCGTCAAATTCGTTCTTCCCGAGACATCCTATGAAGAGCACGAAAAACTGCTTCACGATGCCGAAGAGGTTCTCCAGCTTCTGGGGTTACCCTATCGTGTGGTCGAGCTCTGTACCGCCGATCTAAGCTTCGCCGCCGCCAAATGCTACGACCTCGAAGCATGGGCCGCCGGCGTCGGCAGATATCTGGAGGTCTCCTCATGCAGCAACTTCGAGGATTTCCAGGCCAGGAGGGCGAACATACGTTTCAGACGGAAGAAGGGGGCGAAGCCGGAATACGTTCATACTCTCAACGCTTCCGGCGTGGCCCTGCCTAGAACGGTTATAGCCATCCTTGAAAACTACCAGCAGCCTGATGGAAGCATACTGATCCCTGAGGTTCTCAGACCTTACATGGGAGGGATCGAGAGAATAGGTTGATCGAGAGGGCGGAACACC